>JAUIDM010000185.1 GCA_030428915.1 Alphaproteobacteria bacterium
TGACGAAAACTGACCCTCACACATTGACGATTCGCCGAGCCTGTCGTCACCTTCCGCCCCAACCGGCATCAGATCGGCCCCCGGCAACGGCCGTCGGGGAAAGGGAGGAACCATACAACATGCTGCCCCTGGCGTTGAACCACATGACCGTGGCAAGGCTGGACTACGTAGGTCTTCTGGACCTCGCCGCCCGCCTTGGCTGCGTCGGCGTCGAGGTGCGCAACGATCTTCCCCAGGCGCTATTTGATGGACTCGGTCCGGCAGAGGCCGGACGGATGGCGCGCGACAGGGGGCTTCGGCTGCTGGCAGTGGCCGAAATCAAAAGGTTCAACGACTGGTCTGCCGAGAAGGCGAGGGAAGCGCGTGAGCTCATGCATATCGCCGCGACTGCCGGGGCCGAGGCGGTCAGTCTCATCCCCCGGAACGACGGTCAGGGCATGGGTAATGGCGAGCGTCAGGCCAATCTTCGCCTCGCATTGAAAGACCTCCAGCCGATGCTGGAGGATCATGGGCTCATCGGGCTTATCGAGCCGCTGGGTTTCGCTGTCTGCGCGCTCCGGTCAAAGACAGAAGCCGTAGAGGCCATCGAAGCCCTGAATGCGACCGGGCGCTTCAAGCTGGTCCACGATACATTCCATCATACCCTGGCTGGAGGCGGCCCCATCTATGCCGGGCACACCGGTATGGTTCACGTCTCTGGAGTCACCGATCCCGGCCTGGGCATCGACGAGATGGGTGACGGTCACCGAGTGCTTGTCGATCAGCGCGACCGGCTGGGCAATCTCGACCAACTCAGGGCGCTGAAGGACGCCGGCTATTCCGGGCCGGTGTCGATGGAAAGCTTTGCAAAGGACGTACACGACCTGAGCGATCCGGGTGCCGCCTTGGCCCTGTCGTTCAGCTTCATGCGGTCATCAATGGGTGAACCCGCCCACGGATGATCGTTACCAATGCCCGATCAGGGCTTCCGGCACGGTTTCAGGGAATGGGTGCGCCGGACACCCGATGGGAGGAACATGATGAAAACGACAGTGATCTCTGCCGGGGTGGCGATTCTCCTGGGCACGACCGCGATGGCCGAAACGATAGGCGTGTCGATCTCGCGTTTTGACGACAACTTTCTGACCGTCATGCGCAACGGCATGACCGATCATGCCGCGAGCCTTGAGGGCGTCGACCTTCAGGTCGAGGATGCCAATGACGACGTGGCCAAGCAACTCGATCAGGTGAAGAACTTCGTGGCCTCGGGCGTCGATGCGATCATCGTCAACATCGTCGACACGTCGGCAGGTGAAGCGATGTCAGCCGCTGCCGGGAACGTACCGCTCGTCTACGTCAACCGTCAGCCGGACAATGTCGACAGCCTGCCCGCCACGCAGGCCTTCGTGGCGTCGAACGAGATTGAATCCGGGACGCTCGAAGCCTTCCAGATCTGCAAGAACCTGCGCGCAAAGGGAAAGGCGGGCGGCGCGCGCGCCTATCTGATGATGGGTCAGTTGTCGAACCAGGCCGCGGTACAGCGCACCAAGGATGTCCATGATGTGATCGGCATGGACATGTGCAATTTCATCGAAATCATCGATGAGCAGACCGCGAACTGGAGCCGGGACGAGGCGCAGTCGCTGATGACCAACTGGCTTAGCGCGGGCGAACCGTTCGACGCGGTCATTGCCAACAATGACGAAATGGCAATCGGGGCGATTCAGGCGATGAAGGCAGCCGGGATCGACATGGCCGATGTAGAGGTCGGCGGCGTGGACGCCACGCAGGATGCGCTGGTTGCCATGCAGGCGGGCGAACTCGACGTGACGGTGTTCCAGGATGCCCATGGCCAGGGCGCAGGATCGGTCGACACCGCACTGGCGCTTGCGCGTGGCGAGGAGGTGGACAGCAAGGTCTACATTCCCTTCCAACTCGTCACCCCGGAAAATGTCGACGCGTTCCTGTCGAAGAACTGAACCGTCTGAATCGAACCCGAAGGCGGCGCCAAGGCGCCGCTTTCCCGCCGGAGGATTCCGGCACCAGGACCAGAGGAAGCGATGGCAGAGACAAGTCACGGCACCGGCGGGCTGACCTTCGATGCGTCGAAGCGGACCTGGCCGAATGAGGCCAATATCTTTATCGCGCTGATCATCATTGTCGGCATCTTCGAGGCGCTCGGCGCCATGCTGGTCGGGCAGAGTTTCCTCTTCGACAGCATGGGCCGGTTCGACTCGATCTTCAACGAGGCACGGCTGCAGATCATCATCCTGCAGGTGGCGATCATCGGCATCATCGCACTTGGCGTCACGCAGGTGATCATCTCGGGCGGGATCGACCTGTCATCGGGCTCCGTCGTCGGGGCGACCGCTATGATCGCCATGAGTTTTGCCCAGACGGAACTGGTGAACGGCAACCCGAACCCCAAGGCGATCTTCGGGCCCTGGGCCATGGACTTGCCTGTAATCGTGCCTGTGCTGGTGGGGCTCACCTGTGGCGTTGTCGCAGGACTGATCAACGGGGTGCTGATCGCCTATACCCGCATTCCGCCCTTCATCGCGACGCTTGGGATGATGGTGTCGGCACGCGGCGTTGCGAAATGGTGGTCCTCGGGCAACCCGATCTCATTCCCGACGGAGAGCTATACGTGGATCGGGTCGGGCATGATGCCGGTCGTCTGGTTCGCGCTGCTGGCTCTCCTCTTTCACCTCATCCTGAAATTCACGGTTTACGGCAAGCACACCTATGCCATCGGGTCGAACGAGGATGCAGCGCGCATGTCTGGCATCAAGGTCGCGCGCCACAAGGTGCTGGTCTACACGATCGCCGCCGTTCTCGCGTCATTTGCCGCGATCGTGCTTTCGTCGAAAAACCTGACTGCACAGTCGGGCATGGGGCTCGTCTATGAGCTTGATGCAATTGCCATGGCGGTGATCGGCGGCGTGTCGCTGTCGGGCGGGCGCGGGTCGATCATCGGCACGGTTCTCGGCGCGTTGATCTTCGGGGTCATCATTTCGGGTTTCACCTTCCTGCGCCTCGATGCCTTCTATCAGGAGATGGTCAAGGGCGGGATCATCGTCGCCGCCGTGGTCCTCGACCAATGGCGCCAGCAACGTGCCGCTCTGAAATCGTGAAAGGGGATCGCAGATGAACAACGACATCATTCTGGAGACCCGGGGCCTGACCAAGCATTACGGCGGGGTCCATGCGCTGGAAAACGCCAATTTCACCCTGAACCGCGGAGAGCATGTCGCCATCATGGGTGACAACGGCGCGGGCAAGTCGACCTTCGTGCGCCAGATCACCGGTGTGGAACAGCGCACGCGGGGCGAGATCATCTTCGACGGCAAGCCGGTGCATTTCGCAGGCCCCCTGGAGGCACGCGAGGCGGGGATCGAAACCGTCTTTCAGACGCTTGCACTGGCCGACGATCTCGACGTGCCGGACAACCTTTTTCTGGGGCGCGAAAAGACCAGGTGGGACTGGCTCGGACCGTTCCGGGTGCTGGACTACAAGGCGATGCGCGAGGCAACGCTTGCGGGGCTGGAGAAGACCGCCGTCAAGATCCCCAACATCCGCAATACGATCCGCAACATGTCGGGCGGCCAGCGGCAATGCGTGGCCATCGCCCGCACCGCGACCTTCCACTCCAAGCTGACGATCATGGACGAACCAACGGCCGCCTTGGGCGTCCAGGAAACCGCACAGGTCGAAAACATCATCCGCACCTTGAAAGAGGCGGGCGAACCCCTGATCCTGATCAGCCACAACATGCGCCAGGTCATGGACCTCGTCGACCGGATCGTCGTCTTCCGGCGCGGCCAGATCGTCGCCAACCTGAAGAAGGAAGAGACTGACGGGCAAGACGTGGTCGCCTATATCACTGGCGCCAAGACGCAGCCAGAATACGAAGGTGCCGCCTGAAAAGAACGGCGGCAGATACAAACTGACGGGGCCGTGCCCCTCTATCTCGGAAAGACTTATGACCACTCGATTTGCAGTTCTCGGGGCCGGCCGTATCGGTCAGGTCCATGCCCGCGCCGTCACCTCGACGCCCGGCGCGCACCTCGTCGCGGTAGCAGAACCGGTCGCGGATGCGGCTGCGGCCATGGCGCGCAAATACGGATGCGACATACGCACGATTGATGAGGTCGAGGCGTCGTTGGATATCGACGCCGTCATCATCTGCACCCCGACGGACACCCATGCGGATTTGATCGAACGCTTCGCCCGCGCAGGCAAGGCGATCTTCTGCGAAAAGCCGGTTGACCTCAGTTTGTTGCGTGTCCGCGCATGCCTTGACGTCGTGAAGGAAACCGCTGCCACACTCATGGTCGGCTTCAACCGTCGCTTCGATCCCGACTTCATGGCGGTCAAGGCCGCGATTGATGCTGGAAAGGTCGGCAAGGTGGAGATGGTGACCATCACCTCTCGCGACCCCGGCGCACCGCCCTACGACTACATCACACGCTCGGGTGGCATCTTCCGCGACATGACCATCCACGACTTCGACATGGCCCGCTGGCTTCTCGGCGAGGAGGTGGAGACAGTTATGGCCGCAGCCTCGGTTCTGACGGACCCGAAGATAGGGGAACTGGGCGACTATGACAGCGCGAACGTGATCCTGCGCACGGCGTCGGGCCGTCAGGCAATCATCACCAATTCGCGCCGGGCCACCTATGGCTATGACCAGAGGATCGAGGTTCTGGGCGATCATGGTGCGGTCTCCGCCGCGAATACGCATGAAGCGAATATCCAGATCGCGAATGGCGATGGCTTCAACCAGCCACCGCTCCTGAACTTCTTCATGACCCGATACACTGCAGCCTATGCCAATGAGATTGAGGCCTTTATCGCCGCCGTGAACGACGGTGCGGTACCGCCGACCAGCGGTGAAGACGGTTTGATGGCGCTGGCGATCGCCGAGGCCGCTCTGCTTTCTGTTGCGCAGGCCCGAACTGTGCACCTGTCCGAGGTGCTGGACTGACCCTGCCACGCGAAAGGACAGATGATGAAAACGATCCGACTGACCGCCGCGCAGGCGATGGTGAAATACCTCTCGGCGCAGAAGAACGAAGCCGGAGAGTCCTATATCGCCGGATGCTGGGCGATCTTTGGCCATGGCAACGTGGCGGGTCTGGGCGAGGCGCTTTACGGTGCCCGCGACCGGTTGCCGACGTATCGTGGCCACAACGAACAGACGATGGCTCATACCGCAATTGCCTATGCCAAGCAGCTTCGGCGTAGCCGGGCGATGATGGTGACCTCCTCGATCGGGCCGGGGGCCACGAACATGGTCACCGCCTGCGCGCTGGCCTATGTCAACCGCCTGCCGGTCCTGTTCGTGCCGGGCGATGTCTTTGCTCATCGGGGCCCCGACCCGGTGCTGCAACAGCCCGAGAATTTCGCCGACGGCACGGTGACGGCGACCGACACCTTCCGTCCCGTCAGCCGTTATTTCGACCGCATCACCCGGCCCGAGCAGTTGCTGACCGCCCTGCCCCGCGCGATGCGGACGATGACCGACCCGGCCGATTGTGGGCCGGTGACGCTGGCTTTCTGTCAGGACGTTCAGGCTGAGGCTCATGACTGGCCCGAGGCCTTCTTCGACACCCGCATCTGGCACCGCCGGGTACCGCCGCCCGATCCGGCGGAACTCGCCGTCGTCGCCGACCTTCTGAAGGCCGCGCGAAATCCCGTGATCGTTGCGGGTGGAGGGGTGCACTACGCGCATGCAACCGATACCCTGCACGCATTCGCGGAGGCACATCACATACCCGTGGTCGAGACACAGGCAGGCAAGTCCGCCCTGCCTTGGGACCATCCCATGAACCTTGGCCCCGTCGGCGTGACCGGGGCCTCCAGCGCCAATGAAGTCTGCGGCAAGGCGGACCTTGTCCTCGGCGTCGGCACACGGTTTCAGGATTTCACCACCGGATCGTGGTCGCTGTTCCGCGCCCCGGGGCGGAAACTGATCAGCCTGAACGTCCAGCCCTATGACGCGATGAAGCACGGGGCGGTGCCGCTCTGCGCTGACGCGAAGGCGGGGCTGGACGCATTGTCCCATGCATTGGACGGCAAGACATTCGATGCCCCAGCCGCCAGCCTGAAATCCGACTGGTTCGCAACAGTCGCCCCCCTGACCGACGCGCCCGGTGAGGGTAACGCAAAACCCACCGACATGCAGGTCATCGGCGCGGTCCAGCGCGCCGCCGGTCCCGACACGGTCGTGATGTGCGCGGCCGGCACCATGCCGGGCGAATTGCACAAGCTCTGGAAGGCTGACCGACCGGGCAGCTACCACATGGAATACGGCTATAGTTGCATGGGTTACGAGATCGCCGGCGCCATCGGCATCAAGATGGCCGAACCCGACCGCGACGTCGTCTGCTTTGCCGGCGACGGCACCTACATGATGGCGAATTCGGAACTCGCCACTGCCTGTATGATGGGCGTAAAGTTCACGCTGATCATCACCGACAACCGGGGCTTCGGCTGCATCAACAGGCTGCAAATGGGCACCGGGGGGGAAGAGTTCAACAACCTTCTGGACACCGCCCATCATGTGAACCCCTCGCGGATCGACTTCGTCGCCCATGCAGGCTCGATGGGGGCGAAGGCGGTCAAGGCAGGAAGCATCGCTGAACTTGAGGCACATCTTGCCCAGGCGAAGGATCACGACGGCGTTTATGCCATCGTGATCGACACCGACCCCTACCCCTCCACCCCGCATGGCGGAACCTGGTGGGAAGTCGGCGTGCCAGAAGTGTCCGACCGGCCCAAGGTCCGCGCGGCGCGTGAGGTTTACGAAACCAGGCGCAAGGATCAAAGCGCCGTCTGAGGACAACCGGAATGAGTGTAAGGATCGGGATTTCCCCCATCGCGTGGCAGAACGACGACCTGCCGGACCTGACCGCCGCCTATACGATGGAACAGGCGCTGCAGGAGGCGCGCGAAATCGGCTATACCGGCGTCGAGCGCGGCCAGCGCATGCCGCACGATACCGACGGGTTGCGGCGGTATCTGGATGACTACAATATCGCGCTTTGCGGCGGCTGGTGTTCGGGCAATACGCTGGTGAATGATTTTGCCGCGGAAACCGCGGCGATCCGTCAGCAGGTCGACCAGTTCATCGCGCTGGAGTCCCCATGCATCGTCTATGCCGAATGTTCCAACACGGTGCAGGGCAGACAGGACGCACCGGTCAATAGCCGCCCGAAACTCTCGCGCGATGAGGTCTTGGCCTATGCCAGGAAACTTAGCGAGGTCGCGAAATGGGTGACCGATCGCGGCATGCCCTTCGCCTATCATCACCACATGGGGTCGATTATCGAGGATGAGGACGATGTGAATTGGCTGATGGAGGCGTCGTCGCCGGAATTGAAGCTCTGCTTCGACACTGGGCACCTGCTGTTCGGCGGCGGCGATGTGATGGCCACGCTGAACCGCTGGGGCAACCGGGTGCATCATGTGCATTACAAGGACATTCGGCCCGATGTGGTTGCCGATATTCGGGCGAATAACGGCAGCTTCCTCGACGCCGTGATCGCGGGCGCCTTCACCGTGCCCGGTGACGGCTGCATCGACTTTCAGGCCGTGACTGATGCGTTGGCGGCGATGGGCTATACGGGCTGGATCGTTGTCGAGGCAGAGCAGGACCCTGCCAAGGCGCCACCCTACGACTACTCGAAGATGGGTTACGAGCATATACTCAAGGTCTGCGCAAAGGCCGGACTGGAGATCATAGACTGATGGCCCTGATCGACCCCGCCCACCCTTTCTTCCGCCCCCGCTGGCGCCGGGTCGCAGTCGTCGCGGCCTGCGTTGGCTGGGCGCTGGTCGAGGTCGTTACGGGGTCGCCCGGCTGGGCGATGCTCTTTGGCGCTGCGGGGCTTTATGCCGCCTATGTGCTGCTGTTCAACGACAAACCGGAGGATAGCGAATGAGCAGGCTTCTGGTGAAACCTGCCGGTGCGACGGGCAAAGTCCACAACGTGACGCCCGCAAGCGCGGGTTGGTCATATGTCGGGTTCGGGCTCTACCGCCTCGCGCCGGGCGAGGTTTCGCAGGAAGAGACCGGCGACCGCGAGGTCATTATCGTGCTGGTCGAAGGCAAGGCGCGGATCACCGGCGGCGGTCGCGACTTCGGCGAACTGGGCGAGCGCATGGATGTCTTTGAGCGCACCCCGCCCCATTGCGTCTACATCCCGAACGGCTCGGCATGGACCGCGACGGCAACGACCCCCTGCACGATCGCCGTCTGCTCAGCTCCCGGCAAGGGGGGCCATCCGGCGCAGATAATCGGGCCGGCGGGCATCGACCTTACGCCCCGCGGCAAGGGGACCAATACCCGCTACATCAACAACATCGCGATGGAAGGGCGCGATGTGGCGGACAGCCTGCTCGTGACGGAGGTATTCACGCCTGCCGGGCACTGGTCCTCCTACCCACCGCACCGGCATGACGAGGATGACTATCCGCGGATCACGTATCTCGAGGAAACCTACTATCACCGCCTGAACCCGTCCTCTGGCTTCGGCGTCCAGCGCGTTTACACGGACGATGGTACACTCGACGAGACCATGGCCGTTTCCGACGGCGATGTCGTGCTGGTGCCGCGCGGGCATCACCCCTGCGGCGCGCCCTACGGTTTCGAGATGTACTACCTCAACGTCATGGCAGGCCCGCTCCGCAAAT
>JAUIDM010000186.1 GCA_030428915.1 Alphaproteobacteria bacterium
GTTATCGCGTGGCCCCCGGACCGCTTTGACCTCGGTCAAACGACGGGCGGTGCAGCGGGATGCGTTCAGAACAATTGGGGTCGGGTTCGGCGCACAAGACGCGAATGGGGGCGAAAGCGGCGGCAACGCGCTTGCGCTCGGGGCGGCAAACGCCCAAGTTCCCGGCGCGATTCCAAGGCTGCCACAACACTCATGATCCTTGTCGAAGACGGACCCAACAGCGCCCCGGCGCTCTTCGACCGCCCCCGGCGCCTGATCCGCGCCGACACGGCGGACGAGGTTACAACCGCCCTCGCGGAATGCGATGACGCGCGGGACGCGGGCATGTGGATCGCAGGATTCGCAACCTATGAGCTGGGATATGCGCTGGAACCGCGTCTGGCCCCCCTGATGCCGGAATACCGGCGCCTGCCTCTGTTGGCGTTCGGCCTTTATGACGCGCCCGAAGCTGCGGACGGGTTTCTCGCACAGGCTGCCAATGACGCAGCCGACGCGCGCCTGAGTGCGCCGGAGCCATGCTGGAGCGCTCAGGAGCATGGCCGCGCGCTGGACCGCATCCATGACTACATCGCGTCTGGCGACATCTATCAGGCCAACCTGACGATGGCGATGCGCGCCCGGCGGTCGGGCAGCGCGCAGGGACTCTACGCGGCGCTCCGTGCAAGACAACCGGTGCGCCATGGCGCCTATGTCGCGCTTCCCGGTTTGCCGGTCCTGCTGTCGCGCTCGCCGGAACTCTTCTTCGCAACCGATGCCGGTGGCCGGATCGAAACCCGCCCGATGAAGGGTACGGCGCCACGCGCCAGCAACCCCGCCCATGACACGGCGCTGAAGATGGAGCTCGGACAAAGCCTGAAGAACCGTGCGGAAAACCTGATGATCGTCGATCTCTTGCGGAACGACATCTCGCGCATCTGCGAAATCGGTTCGGTGAAGGTGCCGGAGCTTTACGCCATTGAGAGCTATGCGACCGTGCACCAGATGGTCAGCCGTGTGACAGGTCAGCTTCTGCCCGGCACGACACCCTCGGCCCTCATGCGCGCGCTCTTTCCCTGCGGCTCGATCACCGGTGCGCCGAAAATCCGCGCGATGGAGATCATCCGCGAATTGGAGGCCGGTCCCCGTGGTGCCTATTGCGGCGCGATCGGCTGGATGGGCCCGGATGGCGCGTCCAGCTTCAATGTGGCGATCCGCACGCTCACGCTCTACGGTGAGACCGAAGTCGAGTTCGGTGTCGGAGGCGGCATCGTTGCGGATTCCACGGCCGCAGGCGAATATGAGGAGGCGCTTTGGAAAGCCAGGTTTGCAGAGCTGACACAAGGCTGATCGAAACCTTCGGCTGGGACGGTGCGGTCCTGACATGGTTGAACGCGCATCTCGCCCGCGCCCGCAAGTCCGCCGACGTTCTTGGATTTCAATGGGACCAGGGCGCGGTCGATGCCGCCATCTCCACCGTCACCGGCGACACACCCTTGCGCGTGCGTTTGACGATCGGGCGGACCGGTGATGCCGAAGTCACCACGAGCGCGCTGACCCCAAACCCGCCCGAATGGCGGCTGATGATCGCTGCCGAAATGCTCGACCCCGACGCGCCGCTTCTGCGCCACAAGACGACCGAGCGCGCGTTGTACGACCGCGTCCGCGCCAACCTGCCGGACGGGATCGATGAAGTACTCTTTCTCAACACCAGGGGCGAGGCTGCTGAGGGTACGATCTCCAACCTTTTTGCCGATTTCGGCGCGGGTCTCGTGACCCCGCCGCTCAGTGCTGGTTGCCTGCCCGGTATCCTGCGCGCGGAGCTTCTGGCAGAAGGCCGCGCGCGCGAAGAGACGATCCGGGCCGGGGATCTGGCCCGCGCCCGTCTGTTCATGGGCAACGCATTGCGCGGCCTGATCCCGGCGCGGCTGGTCTATCAGGGCTGACGTCACAACTTATTCTGTTCAGTCCAATCCCGGGTGGGCAGCGCACTGCCGGCGGGTCGCCCCCACAACGGCTCGACGAAACCCGGTGCTCAGCGCTGTGCCTCCCGCCAGCGCGGTGAGTTCCAGGGTTCGGAATTCGCAGGCGCCAGCATTCCCTTGCCCAGCACGTGATCGGCCGCCTTTTCACCGACCATGATCGACGGTGCGTTGAGGTTGCCATTGGTGATGCGCGGAAAGATGGAACTGTCGGCAACCCGCAGGCCGTCAACCCCGATCACACGGGTCTCGGGGTCCACGACCGCCATCGGATCATCTGCACGTCCCATCTTCGCGGTGCCGCAGGGATGATAGGCGCTTTCGGCATGCTCGCGGATGAAGCTGTCGATCTCATCATCGCTCTGATACCTCGCCCCGGGCTGGATCTCATGCTTCACGAAGGGCTCGAACGCGGGTTGGGCAAAAATTTCCCGCGTCAGCCGTATGCATTTGCGGAATTCCTCCCAGTCGTCCGGATGGGACATGTAATTGAAGCGGATCGCCGGCGCCTCGCGCGGGTCGGAGGAGCGCAGCGTCACGGCGCCGCGCGATTTCGAGCGCATCGGCCCAGTATGGGCCTGAAAGCCATGGCCCTCCGCCGCCGACTTGCCGTCATAGCGCACCGCGATCGGCAGGAAGTGGTACTGGATATCCGGATAATCGACCCCCTTGTCCGAGCGGATGAAGGCGCAGCTTTCGAACTGGTTCGAAGCGCCGAGCCCGGTGCGGGTCAAGAGCCACTGCGCCCCCACGAATGCCTTGCCCCAGAGGTTCCAGTATTTGTAGAGCGTGATCGGCTGTTTCGAGGCGAATTGCATGTAGATCTCAAGGTGATCCTGCAAGTTTGCGCCCACCCCCCTCCGGTCCGCGACGACGCCGATGCCGTGTTCTGAAAGATGCGCAGCAGGCCCGATTCCCGAGAGCATCAGTAGCTTCGGCGTATTGATGGAGGACGCCGCGAGGATGACTTCGGCCCGCGCCGCGATCACTTCGGTCCGGCCGGAGCGTTCCACTTCGACGCCGACCGCCCTGCCCTCTTGGATCACCACCTTGCGGGCAAACGCCCGCAGGAGCGTACAATTCACCCGCTTCAAGGCGGGTCTCAGATAGGCATTTGCGGCCGACCAGCGTTGGCCTTTGTAGATCGTCGCCTCGAATGGTCCGAAGCCTTCCTGCTTCTCGCCGTTGTAATCCTGTGTAACCTCGTAACCCGCCTGCTGTCCCGCCTCGACAAAGGCATGGAACAAGGGATTCGTACGTGGCCCGCGCGAGACGTGGAGGGGGCCGGAAGTGCCACGGAAGGCGCTCGGCTCACCGTTGCCGCCATGCCAGGTCTCCATGCGCTTGTAGTATGGCAGAACATCTGCATAGGACCAGCCCGTGGCACCCGCCTCGGCCCAATGATCGAAATCCTTGGCATGGCCGCGCACGAAGACCATTCCGTTGATCGACGAAGAGCCGCCGATGACCTTACCGCGCGGTGTGGCAAGTTGCCGGTTGTTGAGGTTGGGTTCCGGCTCGGATCGGAAACCCCAGTCATACATCGCCATGTTCATCGGATATGACAGCGCGCCGGGCATTTGGATGAACGGCCCCGCATCGGTGCCGCCATGCTCGATGACGATCACGGATTTTCCGGCTTCGGCCAGCCGATAGGCCATGGCGCAGCCGCCGGACCCGGCACCTACAACGACATAATCCGCTTCCATGGTCGTCTCCACTTGCTTCCGGACAGCCTCGGCCACCCGCGTTCTTCCTGTTCCGTCCCGGACCTCTCCACCCGACAGCCCGGACCGCGTATGGCTGGACGGGCGCGGGACGGGCCGTCGGCCCGACTCTTCAGTACGGCGCCTCCACCGCTCCCATGCCGACATAGACAGACTTTATCTGGCTATAATGCTCGACCGCCGCCTTGGAGTTCTCGCGCCCGACGCCCGAGAGCTTCACGCCGCCAAAGGGCGCCTCTACCGGCGCGAGGTTGTACGCGTTGATCCAGCAGGACCCTGCCTGAAGTGCCGCGACGACCCTGTGCGCACGGGCCAGGTCGCGGGTGAACACCCCGGCTGATAACCCGAATTCCGTTGCATTGGCACGAGTTACAACCTCTTCCTCATCTTCGAAGTCGAGCACTGCCATAACCGGGCCAAATATCTCTTCGCGCGCGATGGTCATGTTGTCGGTGACATCGGCAAACACGGTGGGCTCCAGGTAGAAACCGGCATTGACAGAACCGCGCCCGCCGCCGGTGACCAGACGCGCGCCCTCTTCCTGTCCCTTGCGGACATAGCCCAGCACTTTCTCAAGCTGCGCCTCCGACACCAGAGGCCCCATCTGGGTTGCCTCATCTAGAGGGTCGCCCATACGGATCGACTGCGTGCGTTCGGCCAGCCGGGAGAGGAACCGCTCCTTGATACCCTTCTGCACGAAGACGCGCGTGCCGTTCGAACAGACCTGCCCCGAGGAATAGAAGTTCCCCAGCATTGCGCCGCCAACCGCATCCTCGACATCGGCGTCGTCGAAAATGATAAGCGGCGATTTACCCCCCAGTTCCATCGTCACATGGCGCAATCCGGCGGCGGCAATCGCATAAACCTTTTTCCCGGTCTCAACCGATCCTGTGAGCGAGACCTTGGAGACACGCGGGTCTGAAATCAGGGCACCCCCGACGCCACCCCGTCCCTGAACGACGTTGAAAAGCCCGGCCGGCAATCCGGCCTCGACCAGAATTTCCGCTAATTTCAAGGCAGATAGAGGCGTGACTTCAGACGGTTTGAAGACCATCGCGTTGCCAAGCGCGAGTGCAGGCGCGCCCTTCCAGCAAGCGATCTGGGTCGGATAATTCCAGGCGCCGATGCCGACGCAGACACCCAGGGGTTCGCGGATCGTATAGACGAAATCGCGGCCCAGAGGGATCGTCTCGCCTGTCACCGTAGGCGCGAGGCCTGCGAAATACTCCAGCGCATCCGCACCGCTCGTCGCATCCGCAACCAGCGTTTCCTGCAACGGCTTGCCAGTGTCGAGCGTTTCAAGTTCAGACAATTCTCGATTGCGTTCACGCATCATGTCGGCGGCACGGCGCAGGATGCGTGCGCGCTCGACCGGTGGGCGTGTGGCCCAGTGAACTTGCGCGCGGGCGGCAGAGGTCAGCGCGCGCTCGATGATCGCGGGCGTTGCCTCATACAGCCGCGCGATCACCTCGCCCGTCGCGGGATAGACGACATCGATTGCCGTCCCTGCGGCGTCTTCAAGATAGGCGCCGTCGACGAAATGGCTGGCTGTCGGCTGCGCCTTCATCGGGCTTCCAGTTCACGGTCAAGATAGTCCGTGACGATTGCGGCCGCTGCCGCACCGTCAGGTGTGCCATGCTTCAGCGCCTCGCGGATGTAGACGCCGTCAATCATTGCTCCAACGCCGCTTGCCAGCGCCCCTGCCCGATCGCCCACAAGCGGTTTCAGCGCATGGACAAGGTTCGACTGCAATCGCCGCTGGTAGACGGACAAAAGCCGCGCAGCTTGCTGTTGCTGCTGGGCAAGAACGTAGAAATTCAGCCAGGCGCCGATCACTTCGCGCCGGAAGTTCGACGTGGCGAAGCTCGCCCGGATGATGCCGATGATCCGCCCGCGTTCATCATCAGCCGCTGCCAGCGCGCCCCGCACCTCAGCCCCATAAAGCGTGAGTACGTGGCGCATCGCGGCCAGGAATATCTGCTCCTTGGAGCCAAAATAGTGATGCGCAAGGGCAGAGGACATTCCGGCTCGCTTGGCGATTTGGCTGACAGTCACGTCGAGCGATCCCGTGCGTCCGATCTCGCTGATCGTCGCCTTGACCAAAGCCGCCTTGCGAATCGGCTCCATCCCAACCTTTGGCATGACTCGCCCTTTCCTTGCGGTTCCCTCGCTATCCGACCCTTTATTGACTCGTCAATCAAGAAAAAACTGGCGCGTTGCTTCGTTTCTTTTAGAATCCCCCCCACTGGACTACGCTCACACCCACAAAACGCCGGAAAAAAAGGGGCGGGTACAAAAAATACTTGCCTCAAACGGCGAATTGAAAGTTTATTGACTCGTCAATCAAGAAAACAGGGAGCACAACATGACGTTCACCAAGACCCTGCGGGCGACACTACTTGCCACTGCCGCGCTGACCGCTGCCGTCCCGGCTTTCGCCGAAGGTTGCGACACGATCACCTTCTCCGACGTCGGCTGGACCGACATCACGGCGACGACAGCCGTCACGACGACGATCCTCGACGCACTCGGTTACGAGACCGACGTCAAGGTCCTGTCGGTACCAGTTACCTATACAGGCCTTGCCGAGGGCGATATCGACGTCTTCCTTGGAAACTGGATGCCGACAATGGAGGCTGACATCGCCCCCTATCGCGAGGCCGGAACTGTCGAAACCGTAGCCAAGAACCTGGAAGGCGCGAAATACACGCTTGCTACGAACAAGGCTGGCGCGGATCTTGGCATCACCGATTTCGCAGCCATCGCCGAACACAAGGACGCGCTTGACGGCAAGATCTACGGGATCGAGCCGGGCAATGATGGCAACCGTCTGATCATCGACATGATCGCGGCTAACCAGTTCGGACTGGAAGGTTTCGAGGTGATCGAAAGCTCCGAACAGGGCATGCTGGCGCAGGTCGGAAATGCCGATGGCGACGGCAAGCCGATCGTCTTCCTCGGCTGGGAACCCCACCCGATGAACGCCAATTTCGAGCTGACCTACCTGTCAGGTGGCGACGATGTCTTTGGCCCCAACTATGGTGGCGCCGAGGTCTTTACCAATACGCGCGCGGGTTACGTCGCCGAATGCCCGAACACCGGCAAGCTGCTGACCAACCTCACCTTCACGCTGGCCATGGAAAACGAGATCATGGGCGCGATTCTGAACGACGGCGAAGCGCCGGAGGACGCGGCAAAGGCCTGGCTTGCGGCCAATTCCGATGTTCTCGGTCCCTGGCTAGACGGCGTGACGACGAAGGACGGCGGCGATGCGATGGCCGCCGTGCAAGGCGCGTTGAACTGACGCCATCGTCCGGATCAAGAGAAGCCCCCCTTCGCCCCCTGCCTTCGGCGGAGGGGGGCCCTTCTGACAAGTCCAATACGACGGGCGGCACGCAAAGCTGCCCGCAGCTTCGGGGGATGAAGAATGGACTGGCTCGAATACCTCTGGCTTGAGCATTACAAGATTCCGGTCGGAAAGGTCGCAAAGACCGTCTTCGACTGGATGAAGGACAATCTGAAACCGGCATTCCGTCTGATCTCTGACGTCATGGACGGGATGATCAACGGCATTCTCTGGCTTCTGGAAACCCCGCACCCGCTGGTGATCGTGGCAATTTTCGTGGGCATCACATGGTTGGTACAGCGCAGTTGGAAGACCTGTCTGCTCGTCCTTCTCGGCTTTCTCTTCATCCTCAACCAGGGCTACTGGGACGAGACAATGCAGAGCATGACGCTGATCCTGTCGTCCTGTATCGTCTGCATGGCCGTCGGTGTACCCATTGGTATTGCAGCTGCGCACAGGCCAAAGCTTTATACGGCGATGCAGCCAATTCTCGACCTGATGCAGACGCTGCCGACTTTCGTCTACCTGATCCCGGCGATCATCTTCTTCGGCCTCGGCATGGTGCCGGGCCTGCTGGCGACGGTCGTCTTCGTCCTGCCGGCGCCGATCCGATTGACGCATCTTGGTGTATCCTCGACACCGCAAGCTTTGACCGAGGCGCTGACCGCCTTTGGTGCAACCAAGAGGCAGGTGCTGTTCAAGGCTGAGCTGCCCTATGCCTTCCCGCAGATAATGGCCGGGCTCAATCAGACCATCATGCTGTCTTTGTCGATGGTCGTGATCGCGGCGCTTGTGGGCGCCAGCGGCCTTGGCGTGCCGGTCATGCGGGCGCTGCAATCGGTGAACACCGCGCTCGGCTTCGAAAGCGGCTTTGTCATCGTGGTCGTGGCCATCGTGCTCGACCGGATGCTTCGGCGGGGGGACATGAAATGAGTGTCGACGCAATGAACGGAACCGAGATCGCCGTCGAATTCGACAAGGTCAACATCGTCTTCGGCGATCGCCCCGATCGCGCCTTGCCGATGATGGATCAGGGGATGAGCCGGGCCGATATTCAGAAGGCAACCGGGCAGGTTCTCGGCGTCCACGATTGTTCATTGACCGTGGCGAAGGGCGAGATTCTGGTGCTCATGGGCCTTTCCGGTTCCGGCAAATCGACGCTTCTGCGCGCGGTGAACGGGCTGAACCCGGTTTGCCGGGGCGCGGTGACGATCCATGACGACGGCTGGTCCTGCGAGGTTGGTGGCGCTTCCGTGCCCGACCTGCTGCGCGTCCGTCGTGAATGCGTGGCGATGGTGTTCCAGCAATTCGGCCTGCTGCCCTGGCGGACGGTTCGGGAAAACGTGGGTCTCGGCCTCGAACTTGGCGGTCAGTCGGCGGCGGACCGGCGGGCAAAGGTGGATGAACAGCTTGCACTGGTCGGTCTTTCCGATTGGGCCGAACGCAAGGTGGGCGAGTTGTCGGGCGGCATGCAGCAGCGCGTTGGCCTTGCCCGCGCCTTCGCGACCGAGGCGCCGATCCTTTTGATGGACGAACCCTTTTCGGCGCTGGACCCTCTGATCCGGACCCGCTTGCAGGACGAACTGCTGGAGTTGCAGGACAAACTCCACCGAACCATCATCTT
>JAUIDM010000544.1 GCA_030428915.1 Alphaproteobacteria bacterium
ACCGAGGACGCACAGGAAAACCCCAACGACGGCAGGAGGTTTTCGAAAAGAGACAGTTTGACTGTCCAGATAACATGCCGAGGGCATATTCATGGCCGAGACGATCTTCGGCCAGACCCTTACGCTCTCGACCGGGCGCATCATCCCGACCCGATGGGTTGGCGAACAACATTTGAAAGAGGATCTCGGCTTCATCCCGAGCTTTGCCGATTGGGTGAAGGCCATCCGGCCCGAACCCTGGATGGGCCGGTCCGAGCGGATCGAGGCGCAGGTCGATCCGCATCTCCCCTCGCCCGTGGTCGAGGTCAGCTGACATGACTGATCCCGCATACTTGCGCCTCGGTCTGCCGCCGACGGCATCGCCCCAGACAGTTCTGCGCGCGGCGGTTCGGGCGCTGCACCCCGACACGCGCGCCGTGCGCAGCTTCCGGACGGCGCGCAAGCGCTTCTACCGGCAGATGCTCTGCGCGCATGCCGCACGGCAGGCGGTGGGCGACGATCCTGCCAGCGGATCGCTCCCGACCACCCCCTCATCCCCACATAGCGCCCGGCCATTTGGCCGGGTCTTCCCCATTCAGGAGGTCCCCATGGCGGATTACTTCACCCATTTCTCGTGCCTGCTCGACGTTGGCACCCCCGACAAAGCTGCCCGCGCGCTCGCCCTGTTCCAGAGCTTGCGCGAAGCCGATCAGGATGCCGAGGACCCGGAGGTCGCAGGCTTCGACCTCGTGCATCAGGACGCCTCCGAGGGCAGCACCCTCTGGATCCATGACGACGAGCACGGCGATGTCGAGGCTGTTATCCGCTTGGTGCTGCGCCTTGCGGAAGACCTCGACCTCACCGGCCTCTGGGGGTTTCAGTACGGTCTGACCTGTTCCCGCCCGCGACTCGACGCCTTCGGCGGCGGCGCGCATGTCATCGACCTCGGCGCGCGGAAATCCGTCGGCTGGACGAGCAGCCAGGAATGGCTGGCCGCCGCGCTAAACGGGGAGGACGTCGATGCCTGAGGTCATCTGCACAACAGTCTACCAGTTCCCTGAACTCTCCGACGTCGCCAAGGAAAAGGCGCGCAGCTGGTATCGTGAGCTTGGGCCCCATGATGATTGGTGGGACGCGGTCTACGAGGATTTCGAGAGGATCTGCGAGATCCTCGGCATCCGCTTGAAGACCACTCCCGTCCGGCTGATGGGCGGCGGCACGCGGGCCAAGCCCTGCATCTGGTTCTCCGGCTTCTGGAGCCAGGGCGACGGGGCTTGCTTCGAAGGCTACTGGTCCCACGCCAAGGGCGGGGGCACGCGCATCCGGGACTACGCCCCGACGGACGCGACGCTGCATGGCATAGCCGACTGGCTGCAGGCCATCCAGCGGCGGAATTTCTACCAGCTCGCTGCCGAGGTCAGCCACCGCGGCCGCTACTACCACGAATACACCATGTCCGTGGACGTCACGCGGGACAGCCCGACCTGGCAGCCGCCGACCGAAGACGCCGAGGAGATCGTGACCGAGGCGCTGCGTGATCTGGCCCGCTGGCTCTACCGCCAGCTTCAGGCTGAATACGACCACCTGACCTCGGACGAGGCCATAGAGGAGGGGATCATCGTCAACGAGTACACCTTCACCGAAGAAGGGCGCCGGTTCGGGTGAGAGCGCGGGCAGTTCATTTGATCTTTACAATGAGGCCATATGATCTATATTCAGCCCAATGGAGGACGCCATGTACGTCGCAGAGAAAATCCGAGAACCCGCACAGATCAACGCCGTCGCGTTGAAGGCCTATGCGCG
>JAUIDM010000187.1 GCA_030428915.1 Alphaproteobacteria bacterium
GACCGCTTCCTTGAAGCGGTCTGGCGCGAGGCGCTCTGGCTCGTCAAGGACGGGATCGCCACGACCGAGGAAATCGACGAGGCAATCCGCATGGGCTTCGGCCTGCGCTGGGGCCAGATGGGGCTTTTCGAGACCTACCGGGTCGCGGGCGGCGAGGCGGGCATGAAACACTTCATGGCCCAGTTCGGCCCCTGCCTTGAGTGGCCCTGGACGAAGCTGACCGATGTCCCTGAATTCACGGAAGAATTGGTCGATCTGATCGCCGGTCAGTCGGACAAACAATCGGGCCAGTACACGATCCGCGAACTGGAACGCATCCGCGATTCAAACCTGATCGGCTTCATGCGGGCGCTGAAGGACCGCAACTGGGGCGCGGGCAAGGTGCTGCTCGACCACGACAAGCGCCGCCGCGCCAGCTTCCACGAGGCAGGCGAGACCGGTCAGGGTGCGCCGATGGTGATGACCCATATGCAGGTCCTGCCGGGCTGGATCGACTATAACGGCCATATGACAGAAAGCCGGTATTTGTTTGCGGCATCAGAGACTTCGGATGCATTCCTGAGGCTGATCGGTGCCGATATGGACTATATTGCGGGGGGGCACAGCTACTACACCGCCGAAACCCATATCATGCATCTGGGCGAGGCGAAACTTGGTGACAGGCTAACCGGCACGATCCAGATCCTCTCGTCGGACGAAAAGCGCATCCATGCGTTCATCCGTATCCTGCGCGGGGATGAGGTGGTGGCGAGCCTTGAACAGATGTTCCTGCATGTCGACATGAAAGCCGGTCGCGCCTGTCCGGCCTCCCCCGACGTGCTCGCCAAGCTCGCCCCCATCGCCGAAGCCCACAAGACGCTGCCGCGCCCCGAAGCGGCGGGCCGCTATACCGGGGAACGGCGGAAATGACGCAGCGCGTCCTGATCACCGCGGGGGCAAACGGCATCGGCCTTGTCATGGCGAAAACCTTTGCCGCGACCGGCGCCGAGGTCTGGGTCACGGATGTGGACCCTGCTGCGCTCGACGCGGTGCCCGAAGGCATACGCTCTTCCCACGTCAATGCGGCGAACGAGTCGGATATGGCCGCTTTCTTTAATGAAGTGAAGGCAGTATGGGGCAGACTTGACGTTCTCTGCGCCAATGCCGGGATCAAGGGACCGACCGCTTCGGTCGAGGACATGCTGCTCGATCAATGGCGCGACTGCATCGCCGTCAACCTTGACGGCGCGATGCTGGCGGCCAAACACGCGGCGCCGATGATGAAGGCTGAGGGAAAAGGCGTGATCCTCTTCACCTCCTCCACCGCAGGTCTTTACGGCTTTCCCTATCGCGCGCCCTATGCGGCGGCAAAATGGGCGGTCATCGGCCTGATGAAGACCGTGGCGATGGAGCTTGGTCCCCACGGCATCCGCGCCAACGCCATCGCCCCGGGTTCCGTCACCGGTCCCCGTATCGACCGTGTGTTCCACGCAGAAGCTGCGGCGAAGGGCATGACCTATGAGCAGGTCCGCGACGGCTACGCAGCGGGAACAGCGCTCGGACAACTCTCCGACCCCGAGGACATCGCCAACATGGCCGTCTTTCTCGCCTCCGACGCGGCCCGCATGGTCTCCGGTCAGGTTCTGACTGTTGACGGCTTCACCATCAACCCCGACCCGAAGGTGTGAGACATGGATTTCGGACTGACAGACGAACAGAGGATGATTGTCGACACCACGCGCGCCTTTGTCGAGAACGAGCTTTACCCGCACGAACTGGCGGTCGAGCACACGGGTCATCTGCCTCTGGAACTCATAAAGGAAATACAGACCAAGGCGATAGAGGCCGGCCTTTATGCCGCCAACATGCCCGAGGAGGTGGGGGGCGCGGGCCTCGATACCCTGACTTGGCTGCTTTATGAAAAGGAACTCGGCCGCGCCAATTACGCGCTGCACTGGACCTGTGTCGCGCGGCCATCGAACATACTTCTGGCCGGGAACGAGGAGCAGCGGCAGCAATATCTTTATCCCTGCATTCGGGGTGAGACCTGGGATTGTCTGGCGATGACCGAGCCCGGCGCGGGGTCCGACCTGCGCGGCATGAAGGCCTCGGCGCGTCAGGACGGCGACGACTGGATCCTGAACGGAACCAAGCATTTCATCAGCCACGCCGATATCGCGGGCTTCACCATCGCTTTCATGGCGACCGGTGAAGAGATGACGTCGCGCGGGCCCAAGAAGAAGATCACCGCCTTCTTCGTCGACAAGGACACCAAGGGCTTCACCGTGCGCGACGGTTACCGCAATGTCAGCCATCGCGGCTACACCAACGCGGTTCTTGAATTCGACGATTGCCGGGTGAACAAACGCCAGATCCTTGGCGAGGTTCACAAGGGCTTTGAAGTGGCAAACAGCTGGCTCGGGGCCACCCGGCTTCAGGTCGCCTCCACCTGCCTCGGCCGCTCCGAGCGCGCGCTCGGGCACGCAATCGAATACGCCGCCGAGCGCGAACAGTTCGGCCAGAAGATCGGCAAGTTCCAGGGAATATCCTTCAAGCTCGCGGATATGGCAATGGAACTTAAGGCGGCCGAACTGCTGACGCGCGAAGCCGCGTGGAAATACGATCAGGGCACGGTCACCGAATCCGACATGTCGATGGCCAAGCTGAAGGCCACCGAAACCCTGGCCTTCATCGCCGACGAGGCGATCCAGATCCATGGCGGCATGGGGTTGATGGACGAATTGCCGCTGGAACGCATCTGGCGCGACGCGCGGGTGGAGCGCATCTGGGAAGGCACCTCCGAAATCCAGCGCCATATCATCAGCCGGGAACTTCTGCGGCCGCTCGGCGCGTGACCGACCGCCGGGGGGCTGTCTGCCCCCCGGACCCCCCGAGGATATTTTCGAACAGGTGAAGCAAGGAAATGTTGACCCTCTGCCGCGAAAGTGAGCCTGCGGTACAGGCTGGGAAGCCGATGACCGCAACAGGTGAAGGCCTCCGGTCGCGGCCTGCCGCTTCTGGGGGTCTTCTTTTCCCCTTCACCTGTTTCCAAATATCCTCGGGGGTCCGGGGGCAGACAGCCCCCGGCGCACGCCAAGGGCGCGGAGGCCGGACATGAGCCGCGATCTCTCCCGCCTGCTCAGGCCCCGTTCGATCGCCGTCATGGGGTCGGTCTGGGCCGGGAATGTCATCGCCCAGTGCCGCAAGATGGGCTTCGAAGGACCGGTTTGGGCGGTGCATCCCAGCAAGGCCGAGATCGGAGGGCTGAAGGCCTGTCCATCCCTTTCCGCCTTGCCGGAGGCGCCCGACGCGACGTTCATCGGCGTCAACCGTCATGCGACGGTCGAGGTTGTGCGCGAATTGGCTGCGATGGGGGCGGGGGGCGCAATCTGCTTTGCCTCAGGGTGGACCGAGGCGGGGGAGGCCGGTTTGCAGGCCGATCTCGTTGCGGCCGCAGGTGATATGCCTATCCTCGGACCGAACTGCTACGGCGTGATCAACTATCTCGACGGCGCGCTTCTGTGGCCGGACCAGCATGGTGGACGGCGGGTTGAAAAGGGCGTGGCCCTCCTTAGCCAGTCTTCCAACATCGTCATCAACCTGACCATGCAGGCGCGCGGCCTGCCCGTGGCCTATGTCGCCTGTCTCGGTAATGCCGCCCAGATCGGGCTGGCCGAGCTCGCGGGCGCGCTTCTGGCCGACGACCGGGTCACGGCCATCGGAATGTATGTCGAGGGCATCGACGACGCGCCCGCCTTTGCGGCGATCGCCGAAGCCGCGCGGGCCGCGGGCAAGGGTGTGGTCTGCGTCAAGTCGGGCAAGACCGAGGCGTCGCAAACCGCTGCCGCCTCGCACACGGCTTCGCTCGCTGGCGGCCGCGCGGCATCGTCAGCCTTCCTGCGGCAAGCGGGGGTGGCCGAGGTAGATACACTGTCCGAGCTGGTGGAAACGCTGAAGATATTCCATGTACACGGACCCCGGATCGGCGCGCGGCTGTGTTCGTTGTCCTGTTCGGGGGGGGAGGCAGGGCTGGTCTCGGATCTGGCGGCGCCGCTGGGGATCGACTTTCCGCCGCCGACCACTGCACAGAGATCGGCGCTCGGCGATATCCTCGGTCCGATCGTCACAATCGCCAATCCCCTAGACTATCACACGTTCATCTGGGGCGACGGGCCGAGGACCGAGGCGGTCTTTACAGAAATGCTGAAGGGTTATGACGCGGGTCTTTTCGTCATCGATCCTCCGCGCCCCGACCGCTGTGATCCGTCCTCATTTCAGCCCGCGCTCGACGCCATCGTCGCCGCCGGGCACGCCACCGGCAAGCCGGCCTTCCCGGTCGCCTCGCTGCCCGAAAACTTCGATGAGGACCGCGCGGCAGACCTGATCGGGCAGGGGGTGGTGCCGCTGATGGGGCTGGAAACCGCGCTTGGTGCTCTGAAGGCTGCGCAGACTGCGCCGGGGCGGGCCGGCTGGCGGCCCGTTCCCGCGCTGACGCCGCGCGGGACACGGATGCTGAATGAGGCCGAGGGCAAGGTGCTGCTCGATGCGGCCGGGGTGGCGATCCCGAAGGGTGTCATGGGCGAAACGCTTGCCGAGGTGCGACAGAAGGCGCGGGGGCTGACGCCACCATTGGTCCTCAAGGGACTCGGCTTCGCCCACAAGACCGAGGCGGGCGCGGTCCGGCTGGGTCTGGCTTCGCTCGACGGTCAGGAGGACATGCCAGGCGCGACCGGGTATCTCGTCGAGGAAATGGTCGCGGCCCCTCTCGCCGAAATCCTTCTCGGCCTGCGGCGCGATCCGGTCTATGGGATCACGCTGACCCTCGGTCTGGGCGGGGTGACGGCGGAGCTTCTTGCCGATACGGTGACGCTTGTTCTGCCGGTCGGCGACGAGGAAGTATTGGACGCGATGCGACGCCTCCGGCTCTGGCCGCTTCTGAACGGGTATCGCGGGCGGCCGCGCGCCGATGTGGCGGCGGTCGCGGGGATCGCGGTCCGGCTCGGGCAGCTGATGCTCGACAGGCCGGGCTTGGAGGAAATCGAAATCAACCCGATCCTTGTCCGGGACACCGGCGCGGTGGCGGTGGATGCGCTGATACGGGAGGCTGTGTGATGGCAGAGATGCAGATGAGGACCGAGGGGCCGATACGGACCCGCCGGGAGGGCGGCATTCTGGAGGTGACGCTCGACCGGCCCAAGGCCAATGCGATCGACCTTGCGACCAGCCGGATCATGGGGCTGACCTTCCGCGATTTCCGCGACGACGACACCTTGCGCGTCTGCATCCTGCGCGCCGACGGCGAAAAGTTCTTCTGTCCCGGCTGGGATCTGAAGGCTGCGGCCGATGGTGACGCGGTCGACGGTGATTACGGGGTGGGCGGCTTTGGCGGGTTGCAGGAGCTGCCGAACCTGAACAAGCCGGTGATCGCGGCAGTGAACGGCATCTGCTGCGGTGGGGGGCTGGAACTGGCATTGTCGGCCGACCTGATCCTTGCCTCGGATAAAGCCACCTTCGCGCTGCCGGAAATCCGCTCTGGAACGGTGGCGGACGCGGCCTCGATCAAGTTACCGAAGCGAATTCCCTATCACGTGGCAATGGACCTGCTGTTGACGGGGCGCTGGTTTGATGCCGAGGAAGCCTTGCGCTGGGGCCTTCTGAAAGAGATCACAACACCGGAAGACCTGCTGCCGAAGGCCTGGGACCTCGCGCGGCTCCTCGAAAGCGGGCCGCCGCTCGTCTATGCCGCGATCAAGGAAGTGGTGCGCGAGGCGGAAGACATGCGCTTTCAGGACGCGCTGAACCGCATCACCAAACGTCAATTCGCGACTGTAGACCGGCTTTATTCGTCCGAGGATCAGCTTGAGGGCGCACGCGCCTTTGCGGAGAAGCGCGATCCTGTGTGGAAAGGGCGATAGGGGGCATTCTGCCCCCTCTTGGCCATGCGGCCAATTCACCCCCTGAGGATATTTGGAAACAGGTGAAGGGGAGAGCTATTCTCCGCGCGGGAAGCGTTTGCTTTCCTCCAGCACGTTCAGGTCCATGTGGTTGCGCATGTAGCGTTCGGAGGCTTTCTGCAGGGGCTGGTAGTCCCAGGGGAAATAGTCGCCATTCCGGAGCGCCTCGTAGACCACCCAGCGCCGGGCCTGGCTTTGCCGCACCTCGGCGTCGAAGCGGGCGAGATCCCAGCGGGCCTCGGATTTGGCGCGGAGCGAATTGAGCGTGCCCGCATGGGCCGGGTCTGGGGCGAGGTTCGTGAGTTCGTGCGGATCAGCGTCGAGGTCGAAAAGTTGGTCCGGGTCGAGCGCGCAGCGATTGTACTTCCACTTGCCACAGCGAAGCGAGACAAGCGGCGCATAGGAGGCTTCGGCGGCATACTCGATCATTACCGGCGCGGTGCGTTCGCGGCCCTTTGCCGTGGGAACCAGGCTTTCGCCATCGGTCCATGGCATGACCTCGTCCATACTGACGCCCGCCAGATCGCAGAGTGTTGGCGTCACGTCGATGGTCGAGGCGGGTGTGTCGATGCGCTTGGGCGTGAGGTTCGGTGCCGCGATCATCAGGGGCACCCGCGCGGAACCTTCGTAGAAGTTCATCTTGAACCATAGCCCACGCTCGCCCAGCATGTCGCCGTGGTCGGAAACGAAAAGGATCACGGCTTCCTGCCGTGTCGTCTCCAGCGCCTCCAGTATCCCCGCGATCTTGTCGTCGAGATAGGAGATATTGGCGAAGTAGGCGCGGCGTGAACGACGGATATCCTCTTCGGTGATGTTGAACTTGCGCCAGTCGTTCGCGTCGAAGATGCGCTTTGCGTGGGGATCATGATCCTCGTAAGCCATCGTGGGGATTTCCGGCAGCAGATGCTCGCAATCCTCGTAAAGGTCCCAGTATTTCTTCCGGGCGACGTAGGGATCGTGCGGATGGGTGAAACTGACTGTCAGGCACCACGGCCGGTCGTCGTTCCCCCGCGCGAGGTCATAGACCTTGCGGGTCGCGTTGTAGGCGACTTCGTCATCGTATTCCATCTGGTTGGTGATTTCGGCCACGCCGGCGCCGGTCACCGATCCCATGTTGTGATACCACCAGTCGATCCGCTCGCCGGGCTTGCGGTAATCGGGCGTCCAGCCGAAGTCGGCGGGATAGATGTCGGTCGTCAGCCGTTCCTCGAACCCATGAAGCTGATCAGGGCCGACGAAATGCATCTTGCCCGACAGGCAGGTCTGATAACCCGCGCGCCGAAGGTGGTGTGCATAGGTCGGAATGTCCGAGGCGAATTCGGCCGCGTTGTCGTAAACGCGCGTGCGCGAGGGCAGTTGGCCGGACATGAACGATGCCCTGCCGGGCGCGCAGAGTGGCGAGCCGGTATAGGCGTTGCGGAACCGGACCGAACGTGCCGCAAGTGCTTTCAGCGTGGGTGCGTGCAGCCAGTCGGCGGGGCCGTCGGGAAAGAGCGTTCCGTTCAACTGATCGACCATGAGGATGAGGATATTGGGGCGGCCGGTCATCTCGTATCTCCTTCGGGACGGTTGCGGCGACAAGCTTGCATCCCCGCACGGGGCGGTCGCGTCCGAAAACGGCATGGCCATGACGCGACCGGCGTGGCGCCGGGAGGGATGTGGAACAGGAGCGGGGGGCTTTGACATGAACGACACCGTGCCAGTCCCGGCGCGGGAAGCGCCTGTTGCATCGCCCGGCCCGTACCCTGCTCCTGTACGGCGAGCTTCTTGTCTTCGCGCGCGACCTGACAGAGCGTGTGCTTCGCGACCATCTTTGATTCCCTCCCCATCCGCGAACTGACATGAAAAACAAACTCCTCCTGATCATCATCGATGGCGTGCCCTACGCCAACTGGCGCGGCTTTTTCGGCAATCTGGAAGGCTGGGTGGAAGCGGGGGAGGCGCGGGTCTGGCGCATGCGGTCGGTCCTGCCGTCTACCTCCGCCTCGTGTTATGCCTCGATCCATACCGGGGTGACGCCGCAGGTCCATAAAGTAACGTCGAATGAAAGTATCTTCCTCGTGGCGGAACCAGATGTCTTTTCGGAAGTGACGAAAGCGGGCGGAAAGACCGGGGCCGTCGCCCACAGCTTCTGGTCGGAATTCTTCAACCGCGCGCCCTTCGATCCGGTCCGCGACATCGAATATGACGAGCCGGGCCGAAGCCCGATCAGCCATGGCCGCTTTCACACGATGACGGGCTATGGCCACGACAACCAGATGACGCCCTGCGATGCCGATCTTTTCGCCACGCTCACCATGCTGGCCGAGCGGCACGGGATCGACTACGGCATGCTTCATAGCTGCACCCTTGACAGTATGGGCCACCGGTTCACCCATGACTGCATCCAGATGGATCTCGCCTGTTTCAAGCTCGACGGCCAGCTTGCACCCTATATCGCCCGCTGGCGGGACGCGGGGTATGAGGTGATTGTAACCGCCGATCATGGCCAATCCAAACGCGGTCACCATGGCGGGGCCGAGGACATGCAGCGCGACTTCGCGCTTTACTATTTCGGCCCGGCCGAGGGGCCCGCACCGGACACGGTGCTCCATCAAATCCAGCTTGCCCCGACAATCCTGAGCCGTCTGGGCGTGCCGGTGCCGAAGACGATGGAGGCGGCACCGTTCCTGACCT
>JAUIDM010000545.1 GCA_030428915.1 Alphaproteobacteria bacterium
GCAGATCTCGCAGCATTCAAGCCGCTGTGCGGCCCCCGGGGTCCGACCGTCCCGTCTTCTTCATTGCAAAAGTACCCCGGGAGGGTCCGGGAGGGCAGCGCCCTCCCGGCGGGTCGGCCGAGGCGAAGCCGAGGCCGAACTCTTAACCCGCCGCGCGTCTCTGCCATACGTTTGGCCGACGTTTTGCAGACACGGTGCCGACCGCGCCACCCTTGCGAAAATCGCCGCCACAAGCTATCGCCACACGACCCTATTGAAGGCCTGACCCATGAAGTTTCTCGATCTCGCCAAAGTCTATATCCGCTCCGGCGGCGGCGGCGCGGGCTGTGTGTCGTTCCGGCGCGAGAAGTTCATCGAATTCGGCGGGCCCGATGGCGGCGATGGCGGCAATGGCGGCTCGGTCTGGGCCGAGGCGGTGGAGGGGCTCAACACGCTCATCGACTTTCGCTACCAGCAGCATTTCTTCGCCAAGTCGGGTCAGCCCGGAATGGGGTCGCAAAGGACCGGAAAGACGGGTGAGGATATCGTTCTAAAGGTGCCTGTGGGCACCGAAATTCTCGACGAAGACGAAGAGACGGTCATCGCCGATCTGGTGGAGGTCGGGCAACGTGTCCTGCTGGCCCAGGGCGGCAATGGCGGCTGGGGCAACCTGCGGTTCAAATCCTCGACCAACCGCGCCCCGAGCCGTGCCAATCCCGGGCAGGAGGGCGTCGAACGCACGATCTGGCTCCGGCTGAAACTCATCGCCGATGCGGGGCTTCTCGGCCTGCCGAATGCCGGGAAATCGACGCTTCTCGCTACCGTCTCTAACGCCAAGCCCAAGATCGCGGACTATCCGTTCACCACTTTGATACCAAATCTTGGTGTGGTGGGTGTCGATGGCCGCGAATTTGTCATGGCCGACATTCCGGGACTGATCGAAGGTGCCTCCGAAGGGCGGGGGCTTGGTGACCAGTTCCTTGGCCATGTCGAACGCTGTTCGGTGCTCCTGCATCTCGTTGATGGAACATCCTCAACGATTACAAAGGATTACAAGACTATCCTGGCGGAGCTGGAAGCTTATTCCCCCGATCTTGCGGCGAAGCCGCGGATCACCGCACTGAACAAGATCGACGCGCTGGATGCGAAGACGCTGGCAAACCGCAAGCGCAGTCTGGAGAAGGCGGCAGGGGGGCCCGTTCACCTGATGTCCGGCGTCTCTGGCGACGGCGTGCAGGAGGTTCTGCGCGCCCTCTGGACGGTCATCGCTCTCAGCCGTGCACCCGCTGCAGAAGACAAGGACAGCGGCGGATGGCAGCCCTAAAACCCGATATCGCCACCGCGCGGCGGCTTGTCGTCAAGATCGGCTCTGCGCTTCTGGTGGACCCGGCAGGCGGGCTGAAACGCGACTGGCTTGTCGCGCTGGCCGAGGATGTGGCCGCCGTCAAGGCGCGTGGCGCTGACGTGATCCTCGTCTCATCGGGCTCCATCGCGCTCGGACGGGGCGTGCTTGGCCTGCCGAAAGGTGCCCTTAGCCTCGACCAGAGCCAGGCCGCGGCCTCGGTCGGTCAGATCCGGCTCGCCCGCGCCTATGAGGAGGTTCTGGCACCGCATGGTCTGACCGCCGGTCAGGTTCTGGTCACGCTCGAGGATACCGAGGACCGCCGACGGTACCTGAACAGCCGCGCGACGATGGAAACGTTGCTTGGCCTTGGCGTCGTGCCCATCGTGAACGAGAACGACACGGTGGCGACCGATGAAATCCGCTTCGGCGATAACGACAGACTGGCGGCC
>JAUIDM010000546.1 GCA_030428915.1 Alphaproteobacteria bacterium
TGCCGTAACGCAGATCCTCGATCAGTTTCTCGGTCGTCTTCGGCGACATGTCGTCGATCAGAAGATGGCCGTATTCGTAGATCGCGAAAATCGGTGCGTTGAAGGTGCGGATCGTGTCGAGGATCTTGGCCTGCCGTTCAGGCCGGATGATCGCCTTGCGATATTCCTTTTCGCTTTTCGAGAAGTCCGGGCTTTCGATCTGCTCTTCCAGCTTGCGGTTGTGCGAGGCGATAAAGGCCGCGATCTGGTCGGCGCTGGTACAGTCGAGCGCCTTCAGGAAGAACAGGAACTGGGTGAAATGCAGAAGATAATCATGGCCGTTTGCGCCCATGATCGTCGGAAACTCCGACAGGGGCGCCGTCTCTTCCAGTTTGCGGCGGACGGTTTCGAAGAACCAGTTTTCGGAACGGAGCGATATCTCCACGGTCTCGAAGGCACGCATCAGGCTGTCCCGCCCGTCCGCACCCGATTCCGGCGTGTCGCTCAGACCCGTTTCCACCATATCCCGACCTCCGTTCAGGATGGTCAGTTCTGCTTTGCGCCCTGTCAAGTAGGCGTCATATGGCCGACCGGGGTTGACGATCAGATGAAGCGGGCCGGGTGGCGGTTTGGGCACAGCTATCCTCCGTTGGATGCCTTAAAAAAACGGCCCGCCCATCCAGATCAGAAGCTGGGCAGCGCCGAGTGACGGCGCGAGGGGCAGCGCATGGTCGATCTTGCGCGGAACCGGAATGCAGGTGGCCGGACCAAGATCGATGACCCGTCCAAGGCAGAGCCGCACCAGAAGGATGACGCCGGTCAGGAACAGGATGTCCGGCATCATCGCCGGGCCGAACCACGCGACTGCCCCGGCCAGAAGCAGCACGTCGCCCTCGCCGATCCAACCCGGCCCGCGCCGGAACAGGAACCGCGCCGCGATGGCCATCGCGATGACCGTCAGCGCCGCCGCCGCGAAAACCGCGCCCGGTGCGCCGTTCATCTGGGCGTGCAGAATGCCGAGCGGGATCAGCGGCAGGGTCAGCACGTCCGGCACGGTCCGCGTCACCGCGTCCATGACCGTCAGGCCGCTCAGGGCAAGGATCAGCACCGCGCTCCATAAGGCAAAGGTCAGGGGGACCGGGGTTTGTATGAGGATCAGCGCAAGGATCGCAGGCGTGCCCGTGGCAAGGACATAGACATTGGGATGGACCTTCACGGCGTCGAACTGCGCCGCCAGCATTGCGCCGATGGAGGCCGAGAGGCTCGCCAAGGCAACAAAGGTCCAGGTGGGCAACAACAGCGCGGAGAGGTCGTTCATGGTGGTTTACCCTGGAACGGAGTGAAACGGAAAGACGGCGATGCGGGGCGGTTCGGGAGTGGTGCGGGCAAGGTTGCGGAATGCCTCCCAGAACCCGGCGGCGCTGGCGCCGGGGATAGAGATCAGGGGGTGCAGATGCTCATATGGTGCGGCGACTTCGATCGCGATGACATGATCCGCGCCGAAGGGTGGGCGGACCTGTACGGGAAGAGCCACCCGATCCCCGGCAGGAAGGCTGACCGGGTCCCCAAGCTCGCTCAGGGGGTAGAGCGCACTAATTCCGCCATCGGGCGCCATGTTGAAAAGCAACAGGCCGGACGCGCGCCGACCCGTGACCTCTATCGTCACCACTTCGCCCGCACGATAGACGCGATCGCCACCCGCGAAGGCGACAGTGAGGTCACTTGCAAGCTCTGACAGCGCAGTTGTGAGACGCAGCTTGTCGGCTGAGGCCTGCACCGCAGAGGCAGCGTCG
>JAUIDM010000188.1 GCA_030428915.1 Alphaproteobacteria bacterium
CCGCGCCCCCCGAGTACGAGCCCCATCAGCCCCTTTGGCGCAAAGAGGACGATGAGGATCAGCAGAAGACCCAAGAGCGCCTGCCAATGGTCGCTGACAGGGCCAAGCAGATATTCCAACGCGATGAAAACCGCCGCCCCTGCGACGGGTCCGGCGAGACGCCCAACCCCACCGAGGATGACGAAGACCATTATCTCGCCCGACATGTGCCACGACAGCATAGCCGGGCTGACAAAACGATTGAGGTCGGCGAAGAGCGCCCCGGCAAGCCCCGCGACCATGCCCGACAGGACGAAGGCGGTCAGACGGATGGCAAAGGGCCTGATGCCCGAGGCGATCACGCGCGTCTCGTTCTCTTTAGCCGCGCGCAGGGCAAGGCCGAAGCGGGACTGGGTCAGCAGTGCCACGAGGATCATCGTCACGCCAAGGGCTGTGGCACAGATCGCAAAGAGTTGCAGCGGCGCGAACGTGTTCAGCCCGGGAAAGGTGTTGCGGACATAGAACGACAGCCCGTCCTCACCGCCATAGGTCGGCCATGAGATCGCGAAGTAGTAGAGCATCTGGGCGAAGGCGAGCGTGACCATGATAAAGTAGACGCCGCTCGTCCGCAGCGACAGCGCCCCGATGATCAGCGCAGCGATGCCTGCGGTGATAATGGCGAAAGGCCAGATCGCCAGCATCTCGTTTGTTCCGAGCATCGTGAAGGGAAAGGTCGCTACGGGCGTGCCACTGGCGGCGTGGCTTGCAAGGATCGCAGTCACATATCCGCCAAGGCCAAAGAAGGCGGCGTGGCCGAAAGAAACGAGCCCGCCATAGCCCAAGGCAAGGTTCAGCCCGACACCCGCCAGCCCGAAGATGGCAACCTTGGTTGCAAGCGTGACGATATAGGGATTGCCTGTCATATCGGCCGCCACCGCCGCAGCAACCAGCGCCGCAAGGATCAGCGCATTAGGAAGCGCGCCGGTCAGCCTCATGCCCGCGCCCCGTAAAGCCCCATGGGCCGCCAGATCAGGACCAGCGCCATCAGCACATAGATCAGCATGGAGGCGAGTGCCGATCCGACCGAGGTCGCGGCCGACGCCTCCATGAAACGGGCGAACAGCCCCGGCAGCAATGCCTTGCCGAGCGTGTCGGTCATGCCGACCAGAAGCGCGCCGATCAGCGCCCCCTTGATCGAGCCGATACCACCGATGACGATTACGACGAAGGCGAGGATCAGGACCGGTTCGCCCATCCCTACCTGCACCGACTGGACCGATCCAACGAGCGCACCGGCCAGCCCGGCAAGCGCCGCGCCAAGCGCGAACACCATCGTGTAGAGCTTTGCGATATCGACCCCGAGCGCCGCGATCATCTCGCGATCCGCCTCGCCCGCCCGGATACGGATGCCAAGGCGTGTGCGGCCGATAAGCCAGAACAGGCCGGCCGCAACCAAGGCGCCGATGACGATGATCGCCAGACGGAAGGCCGGATAGACCAGCCCACCAGGCAGTGTCACCGCGCCCGACAGTGCGGGCGGGAGGGAAAGATAAAGCGGGAACGACCCGAAGAGCCAGCGCGTCCCCTCGGAAAAGACGAGGATCAGCGCGAACGTCGCCAACACCTGGTCGAGGTGGTCGCGTGCATAGAGGCGGCGGATCACCACAACCTCCACCAGCGCGCCCAAAGCCGCCGCCGCAGCAAGGCTTGCGGCAAGTCCCAGCCAGAAAGACCCCGTCGCGGCGGCGACGGCCGCGCAGGCAAAGGCGCCGGCCATGTAAAGAGATCCATGCGCGAGATTGATCAGTCCCATGACGCCGAAGACGAGCGTCAGCCCGGCAGCCATGAGAAACAGCATCATCCCGTATTGCAGGCCGTTCAGGACCTGCTCGGCCAGAAGCAGCATGTCAGGCAATCCCTGCGGAGCGGGCCGGGGTCACGCCCCGGCCCCCCGTGCAATCACATCTTGCATTCGGCGGCATAGGCATCCGCGTGGTCCTCAAGCGCGGTGCCGATGATCTTGTTGGTGTATATGTCGCCTTCCTTCACCACTTCGCGGACATAGATGTCCTGGATCGGGTGATGGTTGGCGCCGAACTTGAAATCGCCGCGCACCGAAGGGAAGGACGCGGCCTCCAGCGCCGCGCGGAACGCATCCTGATCGGCGATATCGGCGGCTTCCAATGCCGAGATCAACAGGTTCGCCGTATCGAATCCCTGGCTTGCATAGAGCGAGGGCAGTCGTCCGTATTCGGCCTGGAATGCCTCGACGAAGGCGCGATTCATCGGATTATCGATGTCCTTGTTCCACTGCGACGTATTCTTGACGCCAAGCGCGGCATCGCCGACCGCCTGCAGGATGTTCTGGTCGAAGGAGAAGGCGGGCCCGATCAGCGGGATATCAACGCCGGATTCGGCATATTGCTTCATGAAGGCAATGCCCATTCCGCCGGGCAGGAAGAAGAACACGCTGTCAGCACCCGAATTGCGGATCTGCGCGATCTCGGCGGCGTAGTCGGTCTGGCCAAGCTGGGTGTAGACCTCGCCCGCCGCAGCACCTTTGTAGAACCGCTTGTAGCCTGCGATTGCGTCCGTGCCTGCCGGATAGTTCGGCGCCAACATGAAGGAATTCGCGTAACCTGCTGAATTCGCGTAAGCTCCGGCGGCTTCGTGCAGGTTGTCGTTCTGCCAGGCGACGTTGAAATAGTTCTTGTCGCAACCCGCTCCCGCCAGGGCGGACGGGCCGGCATTGGGCGACAGGTAGAACTTGCCCTGTGCCACCGCGGCGGGCACGACAGCCATGGCAAGGTTCGACCAGATTATGCCCGTTAACACGTCGACCTGATCAGACTGGATCATCTTGTCGGCGATCTGCACGGCGATATCGGGCTTTTGCTGGTCGTCCTCGACGATCAGCTCGACCTCCGCGCCCGCATCGCCCGCCATCTTGAGCGCGAGCTGGAAACCGTCGCGCACGTCGATGCCGAGTCCTGCGCCGCCGCCCGACAGGGTCGTGATCATGCCGACCTTGGCTCCCTCCGCAGCGGCCGTGCCGCCCGTCAGCGCGACGGCGGCGATGCCCGCAATCAGTCTTGCCTTGAGTTTCATCGTCTTCTCCCTGTTTGAGTTTTATCGTATTTCTGCGCGTTTGGGCGGCCGCGTCCAGCCCCTTGCGTCAATGTTTCTCTCTGAGCCTGAAACGCTGGATCTTGCCCGTCGCGGTCTTGGGCAGGGCGCCGGTGAAGACGATCCGGCGCGGATACTTGTAGGGCGCGATGGTGCGCTTCACGTGTTCCTGCAACCTAAGAGCGGTCGCATCGTCGGGTTTCACGCCATCGGCGAGCACCACATGCGCCTCCACGATCTGGCCGCGCGTCGCGTCGGGCGCGCCGACGACCGCGCATTCCAGCACGTCGTCATGGGCCAGAAGCGCGGCCTCCACCTCTGGTCCGGCGATGTTGTATCCTGAGGAGACAATCATGTCGTCGTTGCGCGCCGCAAAGTGGAAATAGCCGTCCTCGGTCTGCACGAAGGTGTCGCCGGTGATGTTCCAGCCGTCCCGGACATAGGCGCGCTGCCGGTCGTCGGCGAGGTACCGGCATCCGGTCGGCCCCTTCACCGCCAGCCGCCCCGGCGTGCCGCGCGGACATTCCACGCCGGTCTCATCCACGACCCTCGCCTCGTAACCCGTCACCGGCTTGCCGGTCGAGGCGGGACGGTGGTCGTCGAAGCGGTTGGTGATGAAGATGTGCAGCATCTCGGTGGCGCCGATCCCGTCCAGCATCGGCTTGCCGGTCTTTGCCATCCATTCGTCATAGACCGGTGCTGGCAGGGTTTCGCCCGCGCTGACAGCGGCGCGCAAGGAGGACAGGTCCGCCCCCTCCTCCATCGCTTTCAACATCACCCGGTAAGCCGTTGGTGCGGTGAAACAAACCGTCGCCTTGTGTTCCTGGATAATGGAAATAAGGTTGGGCGGCGTCGCCTGTTCCAGTAGGGCCGCCGCCGCACCGAAGCGCAGGGGAAACACGGCCAGCCCGCCCAGCCCGAAAGTGAAGGCCAGGGGCGGCGAGCCCACGAACACATCCTCGGGCACGACCTGCAACACCTCCTTGGCGTACCCATCCGCGATGATCATCAGGTCGCGGTGGAAATGCATCGTCGCCTTCGGCTCTCCGGTCGTGCCCGAGGTGAAGCCCAGAAGCGCAACATCATCGCGACCCGTCTTTACCGCCTCGAACCGCACCGGCTTGGCCAGGGCCGCGCGGTCGAGTTCGGCGTCGTGGTTCGCGGTGCCGTCGAAGCCGATCACCTTCTTCAGAAATCGCGAGCCCTTGGCGCAGGCCACGATCTCGTCCATCAGCCGCGTGTCGCAGAGTGCGAGCGAGACCTCGGCCTTGTCGACGATCTTCGTCAATTCGCCTGCCCGCAGCATCGGCATTGTGTTGACGACGACCGCGCCCGCCTTGGTCGCGGCCAGCCAGCAGGCCACCATGGCCGGGTTATTTGCCGAACGGATCAGCACGCGATTACCGGGCTTTACCCCGTGATCCTCAACCAAGACATGGGCGATACGGTTCGACCAGTCTGTCAGTTCCTTGTAGGTCCGGATGCGGCCATTGCCGATCAGGGCTGTATGGTCGCCGAAGCCCTTTGTGACCATCCTGTCGGTCAGTTCGACCGCTGCATTCAGGTGATCGGGATAATCGAAGCCCTCCAGCCGGATCTCCGGCCAGTCCCTGGCAGGTGGAAGGTTGTCACGGGCAAAGCTGTCGATATGCGCGGTCGGTCCCAGCATGGTCTCCTCCCTATTCCTCGGGCACGACGGCCGTTGCCTCGATCTCGACCTTCGCGAAGTCTTCGACCAAGGCCACGACCTGAACCAGCGCCATCGCCGGATAATGCCGCCCGATGATTTCGCGATAGGCGGCACCGATCCCGGGCAGGTTGCCCAGATACTCGCGCTTGTCGGTAACATACCACGTCAGCCGCACCAGATGTTCCGGCCCCGCGCCCCCCTCCGCCAGCACGTCGACCACGTTGCGCAGGGTCTGGGCCACCTGTCCGGTGAAATCGTCGGTCTCGAAAGTACAATCGGCATTCCAACCGACGAGTCCCCCGGTAAAGATCATCCGCCCCTTCGCGGCAACGCCATTGGCGTAGCCCTTGGCGGGTTTCCACCGTGCAGGATGCAGGATCTCATGCGGGCTCATGATACGGCCTCCTCCTCCAGATGCGCGGCCAGCCCCTCGGCCAGCGACTTTGGCCAGCGCGCGGGCTTCAGCCCCGGCCCGGTCCAAACGATGACCTGCCGGACTGTCAGACGTGCCTCCTCGCCGCAGGTCACGCGGGTTTCGAACCCTGCGCTCGATCCGCCGATGCGCGTGACGCGCAAGGCGAAGCGCAAGACCTCGCCCAGCCGCGAGGGCGCATGGAAATCGACATCGAGATGCGCCGTCGGCACACCGCAACCTTCCTCGACATGGATGCGCGCGAAGGAATAATCCAAGGCTTCGGCAAAGAACGCCTCGACGGTGCCGTTCAGCATCTCGAAATAGCGCGGGTAGAAGACGATCCCGGCGGGATCACAATCGCCGAAGCGCACGCGGATCCGATGGGTGAACGCCATTACGCGTTGGCCTCGGGCGGCAGGAAGTCGACATCATGCTCGGCCGAGGCCTTCAGGACGGCCTCGATATCGGTCATGTCGTGCAGGACGTTGAACAGCGCCTCAAGCTTGCCGGCCGGCGAAACCCAGAAGAGCGCCCGCGCCGGTTTGTCCGACTTGTTAAAATAACCATGCGGGACACCACGCGGCATCCGCACGAGGTCGCCCGCCTTCGCGGTCTGCCATTTGCCGTCGAGCTTGAGTTCCAGCTGCCCCTCCTGCACCAGGATGAACTCATCCTGCGTCGGGTGGACATGGACCGGCACATGTTGCCCGGGCTCGCTGTTGGTCTCGAAGGCGAAGGTTGTGTCGCAACTCGCCTTCGGGAAGTATCGCTGCCCGAGGATGTTCAGCTCGCGCCCATCATAGGCCTCGCCGTCGCGGGTGATCCCGCCTTCCAGGTTTTTCGGCATGTTCGTTCCTCCCTGCTGCAATCTCATTCCAAAAGACTCCGCGCGATCACGAGCCGCTGCACGTCCGACGCGCCCTCGTAGATCCGGAGCGCCCTGATCTCGCGATAGAGGCTCTCGACCGCGAAGCCCTGCCGCACGCCGTCGCCGCCATGCAGTTGCACGGCCATGTCGATGACCTCCTGCGCCGCCTCGGTGGCATAGAGCTTCGCCATCGCCGCCGCGCGGCTGATCCGCGCCGCGCCCTGATCCTTGGCCCAGGCCGCGCGGTAGACAAGCAAGGCCGCCGCGTCGATCTTCAGCGCCATATCGGCCAGATGGCCCTGTACCATCTGGTAATCCGCCAGGGCGCCGGAGGGCCGCGCCCGCCCTACACGCGCCAAGGACTCATCAAGCGCGCGTCGGGCAAAGCCCAGGGCCGCCGCCCCGACCGTGGGGCGGAAATGGTCCAGGACGGTCATCGCCACCTTGAACCCCGCGCCTGCCGCGCCGATCAGCGCGTCCTCGGGCAGGACCACCTCATCCATCCGCAGATGCGCCAGCGGATGCGGCGCCATGACCTCAATCCGCTCGACCACCGAAAGGCCCGGCGCCTCCGCCGGCATCAGAAAGGCCGAGAGCCCCTTCGCGCCGGGCGCTTCGCCGCTCCGCGCGAGCACGACATAGACGTCCGCGATACCGCCATTGGAGATATAGGTTTTCTCGCCCGAGAGCCGCCACCCGCCAGACACCCGCTCTGCCACGCTCGCCGTCGCCGCCACATCCGACCCCGCGCCGGGTTCGGTCAGCATGAACCCGGCAATCGCCTTCCCAGCCCGAGTCCGCTCCAACCACGCCCTCTGCTCATCCGTCCCGAAGAGGCTGACCGCCCCCATGCCCAGCCCCTGCATGGCAAAGGCGAAATCGGCCAGCCCGTCATGGCGCGCTAATGTCTCGCGGATCAGACACAGCGTGCGGACATCCAGCCGCTCGTCCTTGCCCGCGCCGGTATGGGATAGCCAGCCGCCCTTGCCCAGCGCCGTCACGAGACCCCGGCAGGCCGCATCCACATGGCCGTGGTCCACCGGCAGATGCGTCGCGCACCAGTCCTCCAGCCGCGCCGCCAGATCGCGGTGGCGGGGCTCGAAAAACGGCCAGTCAAGAAAGCTCCGGTCTGCCATTTCCACTTGGTCCAAATATCCCGGGGGTCCGGGGGCTGGCCCCCGGCCCCGCCCTCAATCCCCTTGAAACTTCGGTTTTTCCTTCGCGACGAAGGCGCGGTAGGCGCGTTCGAAATCCCGTGTCGCCATGCAGATCGCCTGCGCCTGCGCCTCGGCCTCTATGGCCTCGTCAAGGCCCATATCCCATTCCTGGTTAAGCTGCGTCTTGGTCACGCCATGGGCAAAGACCGGCCCGTCGGCCAGCGACCGGGCCAGCCGCATCGCCTCTTCCTCCAGCGCCCCGGGGTCATGCAGCGCATTCCAGAAACCCCAGGCCGCGCCCTCCTCCGCCGTCATCACCCTTCCGGTATAGAGGAGTTCCGCCGCCCGCCCCTGCCCGATGATGCGGGGCAGCATCGCGCAGGCGCCCATATCGCAGCCCGCAAGCCCGACGCGGGTGAAGAGAAAGGCACATTTCGTCCCCGGCGTCGCCAGCCGCAGATCGGACGCCATGGCAAGAATTGCCCCCGCGCCAACGCAGATGCCGTCGACGGCGGCGATGATCGGGCGGCCGCAATGCAGCATCGCCTTGACCAGATCGCCGGTCATCCGGGTGAAGGCGAGCCGGTCCTTCATATCCATGCCCACGAGGGGCCCGATGATCTCATGCACATCCCCGCCGGAACAGAAATTGCCGCCATTCGGGGCCAACACGACCACATCCACATCCGTGGCATGGGCCAGCGTCCGGAATGTATCGCGAAGCTCGGCATAACTTTCGAATGTCAGCGGGTTCTTGCGGTCCGGCCGGTTCAGCCGCACCGTCGCGACCCGGTCCTCGACGCTCCAGAGAAAGTGGTCGGGCCGCAGCCCTGCAAGTTCGGTCATGCCTGCCCCCTCGCGCGTTTCAGCATTTCGGTCAGCATGTCGAGATCACGTTCGCCAAGGGCCGCGAAAAGCGTATCGACTTCGGCCTCATGCTCCTCTGCCAGGGCCTCGAACCGGTCCAGCCCCTCGGGCGTCAGCGCCACATGCACCGTGCGCCGGTCCGCCTCGGACGGGGTGCGGCGCACCAGCCCCTCGCCTTCCAGCCGGTCCACGACCGCCGTCGCATTGCCATTCGAGACAAGCAGCATGCGGGAAAGCTCCGACATCGTCACGCCCTCCCGGCGCCGGTAGAGCGCGGCCATCATGTCGAAGCGCGGCAGGGTCGTGGCGTGGTTGACCCGCAAAAATTCGCGCAGGTGGTTCTCCGCCGCACGTGTCACGCCCAAGAGCCGGATCCAGGCCTTCAGCCGCCGTTTCGACAGATCGCTCATACCTCGCCCCCGGATATG
>JAUIDM010000547.1 GCA_030428915.1 Alphaproteobacteria bacterium
CCGACCTGGCAATCGGCGGGCCGACGATGCGCTGGCTTTACGAGGCGCTGAAGGAAACCCGCGCGCTGCACCGGATGCCATCCCCCGACCTGCCCTGCCTGACGGTTCTGGGGGCCGAGGAACGCATCGTCCACGCCCGGGCAATCCACGACCGGATGGCCCGCTGGCCGGGGTCGGAATTCGACCTTGTCGGCAGCGCCGAGCACGAGCTGATGATGGAAGGGCCCGCGACGCGGACCAAGTTCTACGACCGCGCGGCGGCACTCTTTGACGCCAACCGGGTCTGATCCCCCAGGCCCCGCTCACATCGGCTGGATATCGGCGAAATGGTCCGGCAGATCGCGCGCCGCCACCTTCACGAGGTCCTTGGCCAGATCGCCGTGCAGTGCGGCGGCGGGCGCGCCGTTCAGCCGCGACCGCAATTCGCCCAGCATCTTCGGCGCAGCCGCGAGGATCAGCCGGTCGGGCTTCACCCGCTTCCATTCGCGGTCCAGTTCCTCGGTCACATAGCCCGCGAAACGCGACCGCCCGGCCTCATCGGCCTTGTCTCCAGCGTCGAAACCGTGCCGCGCCATGTTGCCCGGCCCGCCGGTCTGCCGCCCCGGCCGGTCATCGAATTCGACCTGTGCATCCAGGAACTGCGCCGCCGAAAGGCCCGCGACCTCCCTCAACCCCTTGCCGATCCCTTCATTGATCAGGAACCGTGCCGTCTGGTCATCCGCGATCAGGACAAGCGTACGGACAGGTTTCATGGCAATCCTCCTTCATGGCCTGAGCTTCATATGGGAACGAAAACCGGACCTTGCCATGACCTTCGCGGACCTCGATCTAACCGGCGGCGAACACCCGGTCGATCATCGCCTGCGTGCCCCTCGCATCCTCAAGGCTCCAGGGATAGGCCGCGCCTTCGCGGACGGTTCGCCCGAACGCCTCAACCTGATTGCGGTACTGCCGCGCGCCCGGGAAACGTTCGATGTGATCGCCCCCGCCCTGCCGGAAGAGATGCAACTGCGCCTCGCCGAACAGCCCCGCATTGAAGGGCGCTGTCAGACGGATCAGGCCCGTCTCGCCCTGAAACACCACTTCCTGCCGGGGGAAAAGCCGCATAGAGGTCATCGCGTGATAGGTGAAGCGCCCGCCCGGCCCTTCCATATCCGCCCTGACCTGCGCAAAGACATCGACGCCGTTTTCCCGCGTGATTTTCGCATCCAGCGCCACCGGCTCCGCCCCCGTCGCCCAGCGCACCGAGCCATAGGCATAGACCCCGATATCGGGGATGGAGCCGCCCCCGGTTTCCGGCCGGTTGCGGATATTGCCGGGGTCAGATCGGTTGTCGTAGCTGAAATGCGCATCCGCATGCAGGACCCGGCCGATGGCGCCCTCGGCGATCAGCGTCTTCGCCCGCTGCCATTGCGGATGGTGGACGATCATATAGGCCTCGGTCGCGATCAACCCGGTCCGGTCCCGCGCCGCGATCAGGGCGTCGATCTCCTGCGCCCGCATCGCGATCGGTTTTTCGGTCAGCACATGCTTGCCCGCCTCAAGCGCTTTAAGCGTCCAGTCGACGTGCAGGTGATTGGGAAGCGGGATATAGACCGCCTCGACCTCCGGATCGGACAGCAGTGCCTCGTAGGAGGCGTGAACCTTCACGTCCGGGCAGAAAGCCGAAAACGGCGCGGCCTTCGCCGGATCGGAGGTGGCGAGCGAATGAAACCGCGCGCCCTCGGCCTCGTGGATCGCCCGCGCCATGTGATCGCGCGCGAATTT
>JAUIDM010000548.1 GCA_030428915.1 Alphaproteobacteria bacterium
TCAAACCGGGGCGAACGGATGGCGTCTTTGACGACGATACAAGGCGGGCGCTGCGCCGTTACCAGAAGGCCCGCAGCCTGCCGGTGACCGGTTATCTGAACCAGCAGACGATGGCGCGCCTGCTGGTCGATTCCTTCTGAACGGTGGCAGGTGCGGATCCTGTTCGGATGATCGTGCCTGCGGATCAAAGCGAAAGGGCCACCGGAAACCCGGTGGCCCTTTCGGCAATCGAATGTTCCGCAGTCTCAGCCCTGACGGGCCTTGAAACGGCGCTGCGTCTTGTTGATCACATAGACGCGGCCTTTACGGCGCACGATCTGACAGTCGCGATGGCGCAACTTCAGCGAGCGGAGCGAGTTCTTGACCTTCATCGGTCTTCTCCTATTCGCGGCGCGCGTCGCGCCTGTTGAAACACGAATGCCCCCGAATCGGGGGCGGATGGTGGGCGGTACTGGGATCGAACCAGTGGCCACTACGATGTCAACGTAGTGCTCTACCGCTGAGCTAACCGCCCGTTCCGTCAACGATCCAGATGCGCCACCCTGATTGAGCGCGCGATCCGAGCCGCTTCGGCCCCGGGTCTATAAAAGGAGTCGGGAAGGCTTTCAAGGGGTTTTGGAAGAGCATTTTTTGCAGCTATAGTCCTGCATACTCACAAGGACCAGCCATGACCGGTGCCCCCTTCCATCTGACGATGCCAGAACGCCGCTTGACCAGCGTCGTCTTCGCTTCGCCGCATTCAGGGCGCGACTATGCTGCGAGCTTCCTCAGCAGCTCGATTCTGGACGAACATACGATCCGGTCGTCCGAGGATGCCTTTGTCGAGGATCTGCTAGAGGCTGTGCCCGGCTTCGGCGCACCACTGCTCGCCGCGCTTGCGCCGCGGGCTTATGTGGACGTCAATCGCTCCGCGGACGAACTTGACCCCGCGCTGATCGACGGCATTCGCCCCAGCGTGCATAATCCTCGGGTTGCCTCGGGCCTTGGCGTCATTCCCCGCGTCGTTGCGGGCGGACGCGCGATCTACAATGGCAAGCTGTCGCGCCAGGAGGCGGAGGCCCGGATCGACGGCATCTGGCGTCCCTATCACGACTGCCTGCACAGCCTCATGGAAAGCGCCCTCGCCCAGTTCGGCGAGGCGATCCTGGTCGACATGCATTCGATGCCGCATGAGGCGATGGATTCGATCGCGGCCGCCGGTGCGAAGCGCCCCGAGATCGTCATCGGCGACCGGTTCGGCGCGGCCGCCGCACCCGCGATCGTCGAGCATATCGAAGCGGCCTTTGCCGAGGCGGGTTTCCGCACCTTGCGCAACGCGCCCTTTGCGGGGGCCTATATCACGCAGACCTATGGCCGCCCGTCGCGCGGTATGCATGCGGTCCAGATCGAGATTGACCGGTCGCTTTACATGAACGAGCGCGAGATCCGGCCAAATGGCAATTACCTGGGCTTCAAACGGGTTCTGGCCGGAATCCTTTCCGAGATCGCCAAGATCGGCAAGGGCAGAGGCCAGATGCCGCTTGCCGCGGAATAGGCTGCACCGGCGTTTTACCTGAGCGACCTGCCCTTGACGATCGCATCGGGCCCGAACCGGGACCGGATTGCATCGGTCGCCCGTTCCGCCCCGGCCCGTTTCGCCGCGGCCGGATCGAGCAGATCGGGGGTGAGGTCCGCCTCGCGCGCCGGGACGATGTCCGAAAGGCCGACACCGATCAGCCGATACGGCCCCTTGTCGGCGACATGCGCCAGAAGGTCGGCGGCC
>JAUIDM010000189.1 GCA_030428915.1 Alphaproteobacteria bacterium
CTTCTTGATATCAACGATCAGGTCGGGATCAACCATGCCGGACCGGAGTTGCACGAGCACATCCGTGCCACCTGCCAGAATCCGGGTCAGTCCCGTCTCTGCCGCCAAGGCACCAGTAGCCTCGGCAGCCGTTTTCGCAGCCAGATAACGCATCTTTCGCCTTTCCTCCCGACCGTCACTTGCGGTGGCTCTCCCGGTCTAAACGCCGGATTCGAGCCACCACAATACTCAACCGCGCCGAAAGCGAAAGGCGTCAGATGTCCTTCACCAGCCGAAGCGCGTCATAGATCGCCGCATGGGTATTCCGGGCCGAGACCGCATCGCCGATGCGGAAAAGCTGGAACCCGTCCTTCGGCCCGCCATTCACCACCTGCGGTTTCCCGGCCAGAAGGGCGTCATAGTCCACCTCGCCAAGGTTCACCGATTGCGACTTCAGCTCGAAATACAGCTCATCCAGCGGCAGGGTACCGTGGTTCACCACGACCTGATCGTAGTGCTTTTCCTTCGCCAGCGGCATGTAGTCCGAGCCGATCACCGCCTTCAGCTGGTTGCCGTCCTTCGCGACCGAGGTCAGGCGATAGGTCACGGTGAAGGTCACGTCCTTGTCCTGCATCGAGCGCATGTAGGGAACGAGGTTCATCGCCATCACGTCGGGGGCAAAGCTGCGGTCCGGGGTCATGATCTCGACTTTCGCACCCGCCTTTGCCGCGACCTCGGCAGCCTGAAGTCCGGCATGGTCGCCCGCATCGTCGTAAACCAGTACATTGGCGCCCGGCTTCACGTCGCCCGAAATCAGGTCCCAGCTTGAAATCACAAGCTCATTGCCCTCTTCCAGCACCTCGGTATGGGGCAGGCCACCCGTCGCAACGATCACCACATCGGGGTTGAGCGCAGTCACATCGGCCGCCTCGGCCCAAGTGTCAAAGCGGAACTCGACCTCACGGGCGGCGCATTGCGCCATGCGCCAATCGATGATGCCGATCATCTCTTTCCGGCGCGTATTTTGTGCCGTCAGTCGGATCTGACCGCCGGGTTGGCTTGCCGCCTCGAAAACGGTCACCGCATGGCCACGCTCGGCAGCGACGCGGGCTGCTTCCAGGCCCGCTGGCCCGGCGCCCACAATTACAACCTTCTTCTTGTCCGCCGCAGGCACGATATCGTGCGGCATCGTCAGCTCGCGCCCCGTTGCCGCGTTGTGCATGCAAAGCGCGTCACCCGCCTGATAGATGCGGTCGAGGCAATAGGTCGCGCCAACACAGGGGCGGATATCGTCTTCGCGCCCTTCGATGATCTTCTTCACGATATGCGGGTCGGCCATATGGGCACGGGTCATGCCAACCATGTCGAGTTTTCCGCTGGCGACCGCATGTCGTGCCGTTGCCACATCGGGGATGCGGGCGGCATGGAAGGTGGGCATCCCGACCTCGGCCTTGATACGGCCGGCGAAGTCCAGATGAGGCGCCGATTTCATGCCCTGCACCGGGATCACATCGGTCAGCGCTGCATCGGTTTCGATATGGCCACGGATAACATTGAGAAAATCGACGTTCCCGCTGGCCTTGAACATATGGCCAAGCGCGATGCCTTCGTCGGACGAAAGCCCGCCCTTCATCGCCTCATCGGCGGTGTAGCGAACCCCCACCAGGAATTTGTCGCCAACCCGCTTGCGGATCGCAGCTACGACATCGAGGGCGAAGCGCGCGCGATTTTCCAGACTTTGCCCGCCATAAGGCCCGTCGAGTTCATTTGTCGCGGGCGATATGAACTGGTCCATAAGATGGCCGTAACATTCCAGTTCGATCCCATCGAGCCCGGCGGCATGCATCCGCTCGGCCGCATCGGCGTAGTCTCGGATGATACGGGCGATGTCCCAGTCCTCGATCTTCTTCGGGAATGCCCGATGCGCCGGCTCGCGTTGGTGCGAGGGGGTGACGGCGGGCAACCAGTCGCCCTTGTTCCAGTGGGTGCGGCGGCCAAGATGGGTCAACTGGATCATCACCGCGCAGCCATGGTCATGGCACTCGTCGGTGAGTTTTTTCATCCACCCCACGACCTCGTCCTTGTAGGCGAGGATGTTGTTGAAGACTGGCGGACTGTCCTTGGATACCGCCGCCGATCCGGCGGTCATCGTCATCGCGACCCCGGCCTTTGCGCGTTCGACATGGTAGGCGCGGTAGCGGTCCTTCGGCATCCCTGCCTCGGGATACGCGGGTTCATGGCTTGTCGTCATGATCCGGTTTTTCAGTGTCAGATGCTTGAGCTGGTAGGGCTGCAAAAGCGGGTCGTTCGAGGCCATGGGGCTTCCCTTTCGAAGGTCCGGGCGGTTCGCGACTCAGTTTATCGAGACCATTTTGCCCAAGAATGGCAAAAACCGACACATGTGTCGATTTTTTCCGATCACGCCCGGGAAAACGCGTTAAATGTAAGCCATGGACGATATCGCACCCCTAGGACGCGGTTGGCGCGGCACGGAAAGCGGCTGGATCGACGCCGCCTATGCGATGTTGATCGAAGGCGGCGTCGAGGCGGTAAAGATCCAGCCGCTCGCCAAACGGCTGCGGTTGTCGCGGACGAGCTTCTACTGGCACTTCACCGACCGTGAGGCATTGCTGGCGGCGCTGATCGCCCGCTGGCAGGAAAAGAACACCGGCAACCTGATCCGACAGACCGAGCTTGCGGCCCCGTCGATCAATGCCGCCGTGCTCAACCTCTTCGACTGCTGGGTCACGCCGAACCTCTTCGACGCGGACCTTGACCACGCCATGCGGAACTGGGCGCGCACGGATCCCTCACTGAAAACCGCCTTCGACTGCGCCGATGCCGCCCGTGTCACCGCCATACGCGCAATGTTCGAGCGCTACGGTTATGCCGCGGAAGAGGCCGATATCCGCGCCAATGCGATTTATCTTACGCAGGTGGGTTACATCGCGCTCGGCACCGAGGAAACGCTGGAGGCGCGCCTTAGGCGCATCCCAACCTATCTGGAGACCTTTACGGGGAAGCCCACTGATCCGACCGAACTGCAGGCCTTTGTTGCCCGGCATCGGGCGCGCATGCTCAACCCCGACGGATGAGGTAGACCTGCGCGGCACCGTCCTCGGCGGTGGAGATCAGATCATGCCCCGCCTCTGCACAGAAATGCGGCACGTCGATCACTGCGGCCGGATCAGTTGCGATCAGGCGCAATACAGCCCCCTGCGGCATGCCCGAAAGCCTCTTGCGCGCCTTCAAGACGGGCAATGGGCACAAGAGCCCGGTCGCGTCGATTTCCTGATCCCACATCATGACGCCGGGGATACGCAAGGCGGCGGTTTCTGTCCATCGCTCTTCGCCGAAGCATGAGAAATTGTGTCACTGAAAAGCGCCGCTTTTGATAGAATCTTTCTATCGGTAGACGGGATTAAGAAATTGATCCCGTCCGGACCGTTTGACAGAAGAGGCGATTGAACTGAATACGACGGGATACTTGACCATGGCACTCGACGACAAGGGCGGCGTCTGGAAATCCGGACGGGGCAAGGGGCGCAAGACGCCTAAGGGGCGGCAGCTTGAGGATCAAGCCTGGGCTGAGGTCCGCGCACTTCTGGGTGACGGTCCGCGCCGCCGCGATCTGCTGATCGAGTATCTGCACCTCATCCAGGACAAGTACGGCTGCCTCTCTGCCCCGCATCTGCGCGCGCTCGCCGAAGAGCTTGGCACCGGCATGGCCGAGATCTGGGAGGTCGCGACCTTCTACGCCCATTTCGATCCGGTAAAGGAAGGCGAAACCCCGCCCCCCGACCTGACGATCCGGGTTTGCGAGTCACTCTCCTGCGAACTGGCGGGCTCCGAAGCGCTCATCGCCGCCCTGGAAAAGGGCATGGACCCGAAGAAGATCCGCGTGCTGCGCGCGCCCTGCATGGGCCGCTGCGACACCGCTCCCGTACTGGAGATCGGCCACAAGCATATCGACAACGCCACGCCCGAGAAGGTTGAGGCCGCGTTGAAGGACGGCCATTTCCACGCCGAGATCCCGGCATACGAGGATTTCGCGGCCTACAAGGCGGCCGGCGGCTATGCGAAGCTCGCCGAACTGCGCAAGTCCGGCGACTGGGAAAAGGTTCAGGAAACCGTCGCCGCCTCGGGCCTGCGCGGCCTTGGCGGGGCGGGCTTCCCCTCCGGCAAGAAATGGGGCTTCGTGCGCGCCAATCCGGGCGTGCGTTACCTCGCGGTCAATGGCGACGAGGGTGAGCCGGGCACGTTCAAGGATCGCTACTACCTCGAACGCACGCCGCATCTGATGCTGGAAGGCATGCTGATCGCCGCTTGGGCGGTGGAGGCGGAACGCTCCTTCATCTACATGCGCGACGAATATCCGGCCGTTCTGGAAATCCTGCGCCGCGAGATCAAGGCGCTGGAAGATGCGGGCATTATCCTGAAGGGTGAGGTCGAGCTGCGCCGAGGTGCCGGTGCCTATATCTGCGGCGAAGAATCGGCGATGATCGAATCGATCGAGGGTAAGCGCGGCATCCCGCGGCTAAGGCCGCCTTACGTCGCGGCCGTCGGCATATTCGACCGGCCGACGCTGGTCCATAACGTCGAAACTCTGCACTGGGTCGCGCGTGTGCTGCGCGAGGGGCCGGAAGTCCTGAATTCGACCGAGAAGAACGGGCGCAAGGGGCTGCGCTCCTACTCCGTCTCGGGCCGCGTGGCGAAGCCCGGCGTCTACCTGCTGCCCGCCGGATCGACGATCACCGATATCATCGACGCCTGCGGCGGCATGGCCGAAGGGCACAGCTTCAAGGCCTATCAGCCGGGCGGCCCTTCCTCGGGTCTTCTGCCCGCCTCGATGGCCGACATCCCGCTTGATTTCGACACGCTACAGCCGCACGGCACCTTCATCGGCTCTGCCGCTGTGGTGGTCCTCTCGGACAAGGACTCGGCCAAGGCCGCCGCGCTCAACATGCTGCGCTTCTTCGAGAGCGAGAGCTGCGGCCAGTGCACGCCCTGCCGCGTCGGCTGCGAAAAGGCCGTGAAGCTGATGCAGGCCGACAAATGGGACGCCGCGTTGCTTGAAGACCTCTGCCAGGTCATGGGCGATGCCTCTATCTGCGGGCTGGGGCAAGCCGCCCCGAACCCGATCCGCCTGACGATGAAACATTTCCCGGATGAGGTCTGACATGACCGACGCAATCAAATTCACCCTCGACGGCAACGAAGTCTCGGCCCGGCCGGGCGAAACGATCTGGGAGGTGGCCAAGCGCGAAGGCAAGGTGATCCCGCATCTCTGCCACAAGGACCAGACCGGCTACCGCCCCGACGGCAACTGCCGTGCCTGCGTGGTCGAGGTCGAGGGCGAGCGCGTGCTCGCCGCCTCGTGCTGCCGCAATCCCGCGAACGGCATGGTCGTGAAGACCGACACCGAGCGCGCGAAGAAATCGCGCGAGATGGTGATGGAACTGCTGCTCGCCGACCAACCGGCGCAGGCCACGGCGCATGACAAGTCGGCCCATCTTTGGGACATGGCCGCAGCGAATGGCGTTTCGTCCAGCCGCTTTCCCAAGGTCGAAAAGGAGCGCATCCCGCTTCTCGACGACAGCCATGTCGCGATGCGCGTCAACCTCGATGCCTGCATCCAGTGCGGGCTTTGCGTCCGCGCCTGCCGAGAGGTTCAGGTCAACGACGTGATCGGCATGGCCGGTCGCGGGCACGACGCCTACCCGGTTTTCGACATGGACGATCCTATGGGCCAGTCGACCTGCGTCGCCTGCGGCGAATGCGTGCAGGCCTGCCCGACCGGCGCCCTGATGCCCGCGACCGTGGTCGATGAAGCGCAGGTCGGCGACCGCGCCGATTTCGACAGCGAAACGACCTCCGTCTGCCCGTTCTGTGGCGTCGGCTGCCAGGTCTCGCTCAAGGTCAAGGACGGCAAGGTGAAATATGTCGAGGGCATCAACGGCCCCGCGAACGAAGGCCGCCTTTGCGTCAAGGGCCGCTTCGGTTTCGACTATATCCACCACCCGCACCGGCTGACCAAGCCGCTGATCCGGCGCGAGGATGCGCCGGCCAAGGGGCTTAACGTCGATCCGGCGAACTGGTCGAAGCATTTCCGTGAGGCAAGCTGGGACGAGGCGCTGGACTTTGCCGCGAACGGTATGAAGGCGCTCGCCGACAAGAATGGCGGCCGCGCCATCGCGGGCTTCGGTTCGGCCAAATGCTCCAACGAAGAGGCGTACCTTTTCCAGAAGTTCATCCGTCAGGGCTTTGGCCATAACAACGTCGACCACTGCACCCGGCTTTGCCATGCGTCGTCCGTGGCCGCCCTTCTGGAAAATGTCGGCTCCGGCGCCGTGACCGCGACCTTCAACCAGATCGAGAACGCCGACGTCGCCATCGTCATCGGCTGCAACCCGGTCGAAAACCATCCCGTTGCCGCGACCTATTTCAAGCAGTTCACCAAACGTGGCGGCAAGCTGATCGTCATGGACCCGCGCGGCGTCGGCCTGCGCCGCTTCGCGACCCATATGCTGAAGTTCCGCCCCGGCGCGGATGTCAGCATGCTCAACGCGATCATGCACACGATCGTCGAGGAAGGGCTCTACGATCGCCAGTATATCGAGGCCTATACCGAGAACTGGGAAGCCGAGAAGGCGCATCTGGCGAACTTCACGCCCGAGAAGATGGAACCGATCTGCGGCATCCCGGCGGACCAGCTTCGCCAGGTGGCGCGTGACTTCGCCACGTCCAAGGCGGGCATGATCTTCTGGGGCATGGGCGTCAGCCAGCACATCCACGGCACCGACAATTCGCGCTGCCTGATCTCGCTCGCGCTCATGTGCGGCCATGTCGGGCGGCCGGGCACCGGCCTGCACCCCTTGCGCGGTCAGAATAACGTGCAGGGCGCGTCCGACGCGGGCCTCATCCCGATGTTCCTGCCGGACTACCAGACCGTCACCGACGACTCGATCCGGAGCAAGTTCACCGGGGTCTGGGGCTCGGACGACTTCTCGAACGAGAAGGGCCTGACCGTGACCGAGATTCTCGACGCGGTCCATCATGGCGACATCAAGGGCATGTATATCCTTGGCGAAAACCCGGCGATGTCGGACCCCGACCTGAACCATGCGCGCGAAGCGCTGGCGATGCTCGACCACCTCGTCGTGCAGGACATCTTCCTGACCGAAACCGCGAACTATGCCGACGTGATCCTGCCCGCCGCCGCCTTCTATGAAAAGAACGGCACGGTCACGAACACCAACCGGCAGGTGCAGATCGGCCGCGCCGCCGTCACGCCCCCGGGCGAAGCGCGCGAGGATTGGGCGATCACCACCGACCTTGCCAACCGGATCGGTCTCGGCTGGACCTATACCCATCCGTCCGAGGTCTTCGCCGAGATGAAGAAGACGATGAAGTCGCTCGACAACATCACTTGGGAAAGGCTGGAAAACGAAGGCGCGGTGACCTATCCGTCGCTCAGCCCCGAAGACCCCGGCCAGCCCATCGTCTTCGGCGACGGTTTCCCGCGCGCGGGCGGACGGGCGCGGTTCACACCCGCCAGCGTCATCCCGCCTGCCGAGGTGCCGGATGCCGAATATCCGATGATCATCACCACCGGCCGCCAGTTGGAACACTGGCATACCGGCTCGATGACGCGTCGGTCGAAGGTTCTGGACGCGGTGGAGCCCGAAGCCAACTGCTCGCTCCATCCCGACACGCTCAAACAATTGGGCGTCGAGCCGGGCGAACGCATCCGCCTGTCGACCCGGCGGGGCTCCATCGAGATCATGGCGCGGGCTGACCGGGCGATCGCCGAGGATATGGTCTTTGTCCCCTTCGCCTATGTCGAGGCGGCGGCGAACATCCTGACCAACCCGGCCCTAGACCCCTATGGCAAGATCCCTGAGTTCAAATTCGCGGCCGTTAAGGTCGAAAAGATCGAAGCCGCTCAGGCGGCCGAGTAAGAACCGGAAACAAACCGCATGCGGCCCGGAGTTCTGTCTCCGGGCCGCATTCTGTTTCGTGCTATGGTGCCATGGATTGCCCGACCATGGTCGGATGACTTTCACATCGGTGAAACGCAAAATCAGGCTTATGTTGGACGGGCGGGGCGAAGGGATGCCTCCACGAGCACGCTCGGACAGTGACGAGCAACCATCGGCGTTGCAGGGTGAGGCCGGAACAATGGTAGCGGTGAAGTTGGGTGAGGCGTTTGGAACCAGCGTTTCTTGAGCAGTCTGACATGTCATGGCACGGTTGCGGACTGAACGCGACTGTGTCTGGTGGTATTTGCTGCCCTGAAGGGAGACCAATTTGAGCGGCGAAGCCGAAAAGCTTCTTACCCGTCGTAGGGCCCTGGCGCGACTCGGGTCACTGGCGTTCGGCGCCTATTGTGCACCCGCATTCACGACTCTCAGCGCCGCTGCGGCCAAGGGTTCCAGCTCTCCCAGCGGCCCCTCCGGCGGCGGCGGTTCGGGCAGCAGCGGCTCCGGGTCGGGTGGCAGCGGTTCGGGATCATCGGG
>JAUIDM010000190.1 GCA_030428915.1 Alphaproteobacteria bacterium
GACCAAGGCGGGAGTCGAGCGCGGCGCTCATGCGGGCACCTCCTCGTCTTCGTCGACCTTGCGGATCGTCGCCTGCCAGTCTTCCTCGCCGTAGATGGTGGTCAGCACGTCGGGCGTCAGTGCCTCGGGCGCGCCGTCGAACTCGACCGCGCCGAAACGCAGGCCGATGACGCGCGAGACGAACATCTGCGCCAGCGCCACGTCATGGATGTTGATGATCGCAGCAAGGCCGCGTTCCGCGCAAAGCTCGCAGATCAGCCGCATGATCTGGCGCGAGGTCTTGGGATCAAGGCTCGCCGTGGGTTCGTCGACCAAAAGCAGAGCAGGGTTTTGAATCAGGGCGCGGGCGATGCCGACGCGCTGACGCTGACCGCCGGACAATTCGTCAGCGCGCTTGTCGGCCATCTCGACCAGACCGACGCGGTCGAGCAGGCGGAACGCCTCATCCACGTCCGATTGGGGAAATTTCCGCGCGAAGCTGCGCCAGAAACCGACATAGCCGAGGCGGCCGGACAGCACGTTTTCCATCACCGTCAGGCGTTCGACCAACGCATATTCCTGAAAGATCATGCCCATCCGCCGCCGTTCGCGGCGCAAAGCGGCAGTTCCAAGGCCTGTCAATTCCACGTCGCCCAGCCAGACCTTGCCGCTCGTTGGCTCCACCAGCCGGTTGATGCAGCGGATCAGTGTTGACTTGCCCGCGCCCGATGGCCCGATGAGGGCCAGCACCTGACCCTTCGGCACGTCCAGATCGACCGCCTTCAATGCCTGGTCGCCCGTGCGATAGGTCTTGGTCAGCTTTTCCAGCCTCAGCATGCCTGCCCCTTTTCCCCTTGGTGGACGGCGGCCCGAAAGCCGCCGCCGGTCATTTTATTCGCAAGCGTAGGACACGCCGTTCGCCGCGTCGATCTTGCGGATCACTTCCCAGAAATCCTTGTAGTTCATTTCCAGGAACTGGCCTTCGCCCGACTTCTCGAACTCGGCCTGCAGCGTCGTGCCGTCCCATTCGAAGTCGAAGAACGCCTCGCGGATCTGTTCCTGAAGCTCGGGCTTGAGGTTGTAGACGACGCCGAAGCCCGTCGTGGGGAAGGTCTGCGACTTGTAGATGGACACTACCTGGTCCGGGGTGATCACCTCGCGTTCGATCATCCGGCTCATGACGGAGTTGGCGATGGAAGCCGCCGGATAGTCCTTGTTGGCGACGCCGAGGATCGAGTTGTCGTGCTTGCCTGAAAAGACCGGCTCAAAATCGGTTCCCGCCTCCATGCCGAAATCGGCCTTCAGGATCGCCGATGGCGCCTTGAACCCGGAATTCGAGGTTTCCGAGGTAAAGGCCATCTGCTTGCCCTTGATATCCTCGACTTTTTCGATCCCCGAACCTGGGTAGGTGATGATCTCCATTTCATAGCCGAAATGTCCGTCCTGGCTGGCCATGATGGTGAACGGGCGGAACCCCGCGCAGTTCACGGCCAGAGGGTTCGAGCCTGTATTGAAACCCGCGATATGCAGGCGGCCCGACCGCATCGCCTCGATCTGGGCGGCGTTCGACTGGACGGGGAAAAAGACAACCTTTTTGCCGGTCTTGGCCTCCAGATGGGTCAGGAAATCGGACCAGGCAGTCTTGTAGACGGCGGGATCCTCGACGGGGGTATAGGCGAAGATCAACTCGTCGGGATCGATCTGCTGGGCGGGATCGGCCGGGATATCGGCGATCAGGTCGCCATCGGCATCGCAGAACCGTTCGTCGAGATCACCGCGCGGGCAATCCTGCGCGGCGGCGGGCATGGCCATGACGGCGAAGGCAGCCGTGGCGGCCACGGTCGAAAGCAGCTTGGAAAGGGTCATCGTATCCTCCTTGACGGTTGGTCTTGTGGGGTCCGGTCATTCGGCCGGGGTAGTAGCGCTCCTATGTAACGATGGTATGGTCCTGGTGAGATCCGCGAAGCTTTCGCTGCGCAGCGGGCAGAAGTGATAGGCGGGGCCGGTACAACCCGGTCCGACGGCGATGGTGAAAAGGCCCGCGCCATGCGCGGCGCGTGCGCCCGAAACGGAATCCTCGACCGCGAAGGCCGCACCGGCGGGCAACGATAGCGCATCGAGCGTCGTCAGGAAGGGCAGTGGGTCGGGCTTGCCAACTGGCAGTTCCGCGCCCGAGACGGCCAGTTCCACGACATCCCGCAATCCCAGCATCTCAACCGCGCCGTAGATATGCCTACGCGGAGAGGACGAGCAGATCGCGATCCTCAGACCCGCTTCGGCAAGGCACACGAGCCATTCCCGAGCCCCCGGCACCGGCTCGCGCAGCCGGTCGAGCCAGAGATCGGCCTCAGCTCCGATCTGGTCTCCGATCGCGCGCCGCATCTCGGGCGTCAGAGGCATGCCGAAGAGCTCGTCGAGAAAGTCCTTCAGTCCGCGCCCGACATGGGCGTCAAGAAGCTCCCGCGACGGCCTTTTGCCATAGCGCGCCGTTACCTCTATCTTGGCCTTCTCCCAGACATGCTCGCTGTGCACGAGCGTGCCGTCCAGATCGAAGATCGCCGCCGAGAAGCGGGTCGGGTCGAACATGTCCTCTCGCGGTCTTGTTGTCATGCTGCTAGCTTCACCGCATCAACGTAGAGGGGGCGGAAATGAACGTGCAGCAGATCGATACGCGCTACGTCGGCGCCAGGCGCATCGCGGAGGAGGCAGGCGCGCTGGCGCTGGATTTTTTCCGCCGCTTCGACGGGCTGAATGTCGAAGTCAAAAGCCATCAAGATTTTGTCTCCGAGGCGGACAAGAATGTCGAGGCTTTCGTGCGCAAAGCTTTGGCCGATGCCTTCCCCGATGACGGCATTGTCGGCGAGGAGGACGCGCCGAAAGCGGGGACGAGCGGCTTCACCTGGGTGATCGACCCGATCGATGGGACGACTAACTTCATCCACGGCATTCCGGGCTGGACGGTTGTGCTGGCGGGAGTGGTCGGCAGCCGGACCGAGATCGGCGTAATCCACGACCCGAACCACAGCGAGATGTACCATACCCGCCGGGGTGCAGGCGCCTTCGTCAACGACCGGACGCTGGGCGTGCTGCGCGGTCGTGACATCCGAACTGGTTCGGTCGGTGTCGGCTTCTCGGGCCGCACCCGCGCCGACGGCATCAAGCACCTCATCCCCGCCATCATCGATGCGGGCGGGGTCTTCTACCGCAACGCCTCTGGCGCATTGTCGCTCGCCTATGTCGCGAGCGGCAAGCTCCTCGGTTATGTCGAGGAACACATGAATGCCTGGGACTGCCTTGCCGGCCAGCTTCTGGTGGCCGAGGCGGGCGGCGTGGTCGAGGATCAGGACGCGGCCGCGATGATCGCACAGGGCGGCCGCGTGATCGTGGGCACGCCCGAGGTCTTTGATGAGCTTATGGCCATCGCCGAACGCGTCTATGCCCCAGGTCAGGCCTGACCGTCGATATCCGGGCGCGTCACGCATCGGGCACCAGAACCGGACCTGAGGCCGCCAGCCCGATGCGGATCTCATCGCCGGGTTTCAGCGGCGCGTCGACATCGTCGCTGACCGCGAAGAGCTGACCGAAGTCACCTGCGAAAGTATATTCCATGCGCGGACCGACATAGGTAACCTTCTCCACCGTCGCGGCCAGCCCCTCGCCATCCGTCACCCGAATCCGGGAGGGGCGGAGCGCCAGCATCGCCTTGCCGGGGTGCAGACCCCGCGACGGCAGGCGGTGGCGGATGCCGCCGACGTCGATCTCTGCCATGTCGCCCTCCATGCCGACGATCTGACATTCCACCAGATTGGCCTCGCCGATGAAATCCGCCACGAACGTATCGGCGGGGGCATCGTAAAGTTCGCGCGGGCGGCCGATCTGGGCGATTGCTGCGTTCTTCATCACCACGATCTCGTCCGAGACGGCCAGCGCCTCTTCCTGATCATGGGTGACGTAGACGACCGTCAGGCCGAGGTTCTGCTGGATCTCGCGAATTTCCTCGCGCACATGACGGCGCAGTTTCGCGTCGAGGTTCGAAAGCGGTTCGTCGAACAGCAGCACCTGCGGTTCCAGCACCAGCGCGCGCGCCACGGCCACCCGTTGCTGCTGGCCACCCGAAAGTTCGGATGGCAGACGACCGCCGTAGCCGTCGAGGCCCACCAGCGACAGCCCCGCAGTGGCACGTTCCAGCGTCTCGGCCTTTGTGAAGCCCGAAAACCTGAGGCCGTAGCTCACGTTTTCCAGCACCGTCATGTGCGGGAACAGCGCGTAGGACTGGAACACCATCGACACGTCGCGGTCGGTCGCGGGCAGGGTGGTCACGTCCTTGTCGCCGATCAGGATGCGGCCCTTGGTGGCCATCTCCAGCCCCGCGATCATCCTGAGCGTCGTCGTCTTGCCGCAGCCTGACGGGCCGAGAAGCGTCACGAGCTTGCCCGGCGCGATTGTCAGGCTCACATCGTTCACCGCCACGACGTCCTTGCCGTAGACCTTTGTCACATGGTCGAAGACGACCGAGGCGGCTTTGGAACTGACACCGGCCATCACCCTCCTCCTCCCTGTTCATGGGCCAGCCTGCGCCCGATCTGCGTTCGCCCGACCAGAAGTTGCAACAGCCCGACGGCGGTTAGCATCACGAAGATCAGTGTCGTCGAATAGGCGATGGCGAGGCCGTAATCGTTGTTCTCCACCCGCCCGATGATATAGCTCGTCGCCATGTCGTAGCGGGCGGAGACGAGGAAGATCACCGCCGAGATCGCGGTCATGGCGCGGACGAAGCTGTAGACGAGGGCCGCGAGGATCGCGGGGCGCAGCAGCGGCAGGATCACCCGGCGAAAGGTTTGCCAGCTGTTCGCGCCGAGGGTCAGTGAACTTTCGTCCAGCGACCGGTCAAGCTGGCTCATCGAGGCGATGCCCGCGCGCACCCCCACCGGCATGTTGCGGAAGATGAAGCTGATGACGAGGATGAGGCCCGTCCCCGTTATCTCGATCGGCGGCACGTTGAAGGCGAGGATATAACTCACCCCGATCACCGTGCCGGGGATGGCGAAGGACAGCATCGTGCCAAACTCGAAACTGCGCTTGCCCGCGAAATCCTGCCGGGTCAGCAGATAGGCGGTGATCAAACCGACGGCGGCTGTCAGCGGGGCCGCGACGGTGGAGATCATCATCGTGGTCCAGAAGCTGTCCCAGGCCGAGCCGACCCAGCGGATGCCACCGTCCTCGATCCGGACCGCGAAGGCGGTGATGTAGTGCTTGAAGGTCAGCGTGTTGTCGACGCCCCAGAGCTGCACGACCGAACCGTAAAGGATCATGCCGTAGATGATCAGCGTGAACGTGCCCCATAGCGCGGCGATGACATAGACCGGGATCGCCAGACCCTTTGGCATCTGCGGATGGACGCCCGCGTCGCCCTTTCCCGTGACGGTCGTGTAACTCTTCCGCCCCAGCCAGAACCGTTGCAGGTAAAAGGCGGCAAGCGTGAAGCCGAGCAGCACCATCGACAGGATCGCCGCCCGTCCCTGATCGTATTGCGCGCCGACGATGGCGAAGAAGATCTCGGTCGAGAGCACATCGTAATTGCCGCCAAGGACAAGCGGGTTGCCGAAATCGGCCATGCTTTCGATGAAGCCCAGCAGAAAGGCATTCGCAAGACCGGGGCGCATCAGGGGCAGGGACACGGTGCGGAAGGTCTGCCACCGCGTTGCCCGCAGCGTCTGCGCGGCCTCTTCCATCGACGGCGACACGCCCTCCACCACGCCGATAAGGACGAGGAAGGCGATGGGCGTGAACGCCAGAAGCTGGGCGATGAGGATGCCGGGCAGGCCATAGACCCACCGCGTCGGCTGGACACCAAGGACGTCCGCCACCCAGGTCGTGACCGCGCCCGAGAGGCCGAAGAGCAGAATGATCGCCAAGCCGATCACGAATGGCGGTGTGATGATCGGCAGGACCGTAATCGCCCGCAGTTCCCGTTTGAAGCGGAAGCCAGATCGGGTCAGGACCAGCGCGAAGACAAGGCCCAGAAGCGTCGTGAGGACGCCGACCAGCACGGCGAGGAAGAGCGAGTTCCATGCCACGCCGCACCGCGCACCGCTGAGGCAGCCAAGCCCCCAGATGCGGTCGTCGAAGAATTTGGCGAAGAAGAGGACAACGGAATAGCCGCCTTCTTCTGTGATGAAGGCCGCCACCAGCATCTTGGCGATGGGAAAGAAAACGAAGATCGTGACGACGGCGATGACGCCACCGATGGCGCCGGTCACGAATACATCGCCGTTGATCGCGCCCCGCGCGGCAATGCCTTGGGTGAAAAGAAACAGCAGCGCCGAGGCTACGATCAAAGCGCCGTAGCCCATGCCGTATTGCCGGTCTTCCAGCGGTCCAAAAAGCGTCTCGAGCCAGCCCGCCGTCCAGCCCCTGATGCCAATCCCCAAGCCTTGCGCGACGAGCCATGCAAAACCGAATCCACCTGCAGCCAGAAGGACATAGGCAAAAACCGGATCGGTCTTGCGCCGTCTCAGAACGAAGAGAGGTGCAAGCAGTGCGGGCACCAAGGGCCAGAGCCATCGTTTCTCACCCTGCGCCAGAAGGAAAGCCCCGGGCGCGTAGTCACTGTCTGTCGGCCAGCCATCGGTCAGCCAGTCAAGGAACCAGAAATCTTCCACCCCGTACCAAGGCAGGAGCGCAAACCCGACCCATCCGGCGACGATCCAGAAGATCAGGACCGGATGGGTGGTTTTTTCAGAGTTTACAGGCCGCACAAGGCTTACTGAGGCAGGGTAGAAACGTCGTTATCCCACTTTTCCAGAAGCCGTTTGCGCTCGTCGCTCGACCCGTACTTCTTGAAGTCGTAGTCGATCAGCTTGACCGCTGAGAGGTCGGGGGCGAACTCGGACTTCTGCGCGGCCACGTTTGACATAACCTGGAAGGCGTTGACACCGAGCGCGAGGTTCTGTGCGTCGGCCGACAATGCCCAGTCGTAGAACTGCTTGGCCTCGTCCATGTTGCGCGCACCGGCGATGATCGACATCGAGCCGATTTCGTATCCCGTGCCCTCGCAGGGCGCGACTGTCACGACCGGAAACCCGGCCACGGTCTGCGCCACCGCGTCATGCATGAAGACGATGCCGACCGTCGTCTCACCTTGACCGGCCGCCTTGATCGGGGCCGAGCCGGACTTGGTATACTGATTGATATTGGCGTGCAGCCGCTTCATGTAGTCGAACCCGCCATCCTCGCCGAAAAGCTGCACCATGGTGGCAAGCGTCGTATAGGCGGTGCCCGACGAGTTCGGGTTTGCCATCTGCACATGGCCCTTGAATTCGGGCTTGGTCAGGTCTTCCCAGCATTTCGGCTCGGGCAGGCCGTTCGCGGCCAGAAGGTCGGAGTTGTAGCCAAAGCCCAAGCCCCCCGAATAGATGCCGATGGTACGGTCGCCTGCGCTTTCCGCCTGAGAGATGGCCCAGGGATGAAGTTCCCCGCGCATGGGCGAGACGTAAGGTTCGGTCAGCCCTTCCTCGGCAGCCTGCAGATGCGGGTCGCCGGTGCCGCCCCACCAGACATCGCCCTTGGGGTTCGCTTCCTCGGCCTTTACCTGAGCGAAGGTCTCGCCCGAGGATTTGCGCGTCATGTCGACATCGATCCCCGTGGCATCCTCAAATCCCCGCGCCATGACCTGGCACCATTCTTCCTGCGCCGAGCAGTAGAGATTGAGCTTTCCTGCAGCACTTGCCATACCGGCAGAGACAGCAAGCATGGATAGTCCGAGCGCAACGCTCCGCATGGTTCTTTCCTCCCGTTTGTAAAAACTTTGTAACAGTTTTTTAACAGGCTAGGCGGCAGATGTGGCCTGGGCAAGAAAAACTTGTATGTGTACTGCCGGTATTTCCGCGGGCTGATCACAGGTTCGCCGTCGCACCGAAGCCGGTGCGGCAGGCAGGGAGTTTTCCGATGGTTCGGAGGATGGCGCCTATCTGGCGCCAGGCCGCCGGCGGGGTGGCGCATTGCCGCCCTGCCCATTCCGGGACTGGGCGTTCCTGCCCTTGGCCTTGCCCGGCTTCCGGGGCTTGGCCTTCTCCTCAGCCGGTCCGCCGCTCTGTTTGGCTGACGGCCGACCGTGCTTGGATTTGGCGGCCTTTTTCGCCGTTGTCCAACGCGGCTTTTCCTTTGCCTTTCTGGCGGGGGCCGCCTCCGACCGAGACGGAGGGGCAGCTTGCGCCACAGGCGTCGCGGCGGCATCGCTACGCGCCTGCTTGGGGGCGGTGGTCCCGCCGGTCTTCGGGGTCTTGCCGCCGCCTGTCTTTTTTCCCTTCGCGCCCGTCCGGCGTTCGGGTCTGTGTTCCGGTGCAGGATCACCGGCCAATCGGGTCATCACCAGCCCGGGTTCGATCTCGACCCTGTCGCCGAAGCGCGGCGCATCGGCCACGGCGATCTGCACAAAGGTTTCCCGTTCGCGTACGCGGATCGCGCCGATGGCGTCGCG
>JAUIDM010000191.1 GCA_030428915.1 Alphaproteobacteria bacterium
ACAAGAATATTCCGGCAGCAGGGAAAGATGGATGACGGGGACAAAAGCGAAAGCACCGGCAAGAACCAAGGGGGCGGCGATTGTCGTCCTCATGCTTGTTCAGGGCTTTTGCGCTGCATTCTTTCTTAGCGACTTGATCATCGACTTCTTCGAGGAACCGGCCTCGGAAATCCTGACACTGCATTTCGCCTTGGAACTTCTGGCGAATTTCGGCCTCGTGGCCGGCGTAGTCTTCGAAGGGGCCTACCTTGTTCGGCTGCTCCGTCGTCAGGCCCATGCCGACCGTGCTCTGTCGGTGGCCTCGGGCGCACTGCACGATGTTATGGAAGGCTATTTCGAAGAGTGGCGCCTGACGCCCGCCGAGGCGGATGTCGCCACGTTCACCATCAAGGGGTCCTCGATCGCCGAGATCGCGAGGCTGCGCGGATCGGCCGAGGGCACGGTCAAGACCCATCTCAATTCGATCTACCGCAAGGCTGGGGTGAACGGTCGGGGCGAACTCGTCAATCTGCTGATCGAAGAGATCTTGGGCGGCTCCCTATTGCAGGCGGAGTCGCGGGCGGCGACCGGTTAAAATACGCGGTGATCCACAGGCTAGCCTGAGCGCATTTTTTCGGTATAGTCACGCCGGAACAGCCGGGTGAGGGGCATATGCAGAAAATCATGCTGGTCGGACTGACCGCCATGGCTCTGTCTGTTGGTGGTATCGGTGGCGATGCGCGGGCCGAAGGAATCGTTTTTGCCAAATCGGGGTCCGCGCCAAGCTCGCGGCTCGCCATGTTCCGCAAACAAACCCAGGTGCTCGACAGCCGGGCGGCAAGTCAGTACGCGGCCTCATCCCGTCTTACACCCCATGGCAAGGAGGGCAAGACGGTTGCAGCCGCGATCCCTTCCTATTCCGGCCGCTACAAGGGCCTTTACCTAGACGCCGCGAAGAATGCGGCACGGCGGCATGGAGTGCCCGAGGATTTGTTCCTGCGCCTGGTGCAGCAGGAATCGGGCTGGAACGCGAAAGCAGTGTCGCACAAAGGCGCGACGGGGCTGGCCCAGCTCATGCCCGCCACGGCCCGGCGGCTGGGCGTCAACATGCATGACCCGCATGACAACCTCGACGGCGGCGCGCGTTACTTGCGGATGATGTATGACCGTTTCGGCGACTGGAAACTCGCGCTGGCCGCCTACAATGCCGGGCCCGAGGCCGTGCAGAAATACGGTGGAATCCCGCCGTACCGTGAGACCAAGGGCTATGTCCGCGCCATTCTGGGAAGCTGAGCAATACTTCTATTCGGGGTCTTCGCTGATCTCGTAGTCCCGCGGAATGCCCTTCGTCGCCTTCGCCCAGATCGTCGATGCCGCGCGGGCCTGATGGGCCTCAAAGGCCGCGCGGTCGATGAATGCCTCGCTGACCGCGAAACGGGTCGGCTCCGAATGCGAGCGCAAGACCTCGAAGCGCAGACAACCCGGCTCGGCCCGCGTCAGCCGGATATGATCGGGCAGCAGCGCGGCCACGCGGTCCGCCTCCTCAAGGCTGCGGCAGATCAGAAAACCGGAGAGTTTGATACGTGCCATGGTGTGGAGACTAGGCAGGTTCTTTCCGTGGGCAAAGGGCCCAATTGCCCGACCCGTTCATAAGTCTTCCCGCCGCGAAGGCAGGGTTCTGCGCAGGTTCAGGATCTGCGCACAAAGCCGTGCCCGAACCGGGGTGCGCGTTCACGCGGCCTTGCTGGCAACTTCCAGCTTGCGCTGGCGCAGGAAGGTGAAAAGACCGATCGGGTCCACGGCGCGCGCATCGACCATCTCCAACGACCGTTCGCCAAGCACACGCGTCATCTCGAAATCCGAATGCCAGCCGATGAAATTCGCCAAAGGTGCAAAGAGCCGTTCCACCGCCGCGAGAACACCTTTCCGACGAGCGAAATGGTTGACGATCAGAACCTCGCCCCCTGCTCTGCAAACGCGCGCCATCTCGGCCAGAACCCGTTCCGGTTCCGGCACGACGGAGACGAGATACATCGCAACGACCGTATCGAAGTGATCGTCGGGAAAGGCCAGGCTGCGGGCATCCATTTCCGAGATGCGAGTGACATGGGTCAGACCCTTCTCGGCCACCTTCTGCCGCGCCTTGTCCAGCATGTCGGGCGACACGTCGATGCCGGTCACGTCGAGGTGGGGTTTATAACGGTGTAGCGACAGGCCAGTGCCCACACCGATCTCCAGAACACGGCCCTGCCGCGTATTGACGTAATCGACGACCTTGCGCCGCCCGGCACGCGTAATCAGGCCGAACGTGTAGTCATAGATCGGGGCCCAGTATTTGTAGGTTGTCTTGACGGCGGCGAGTTCCAATTCGCTTCCTTTCAATCTTCTGGCCCACGACGGCGCGTGGCAATGACCTGGTAGAACGAATGCAATAGCGAAAGACCATAAAGCAGCGTCAGCACGATCAGCGAGAGCCAGAAACGCGTCAGCAGGATACCTATGATCAGCGCCATCACGATCAGGACCAAACCGGATCGTTCACGCGGAACACGCAGGGATTTCGGTGAAAAGGTCGGCAGGCGGCTGACCATCAGAAGGCCGACGCAGGCCAGGTAGAGACCGGTCAGGAACGGATAATCCGCCGGCGCCAGCCCGGTTTCGAAAGAGAGGAAAGCCGGCAGCAACGCCAGCATCGCGCCCGCCGGGGCGGGAACGCCGATGAAGTGTTTCGGCGGCTTGATCCCCGTCATCGCCGCCCGGTTATGGGCGACGTTGAAGCGCGCAAGCCGGATGCAGGTGCAACTGACATACAGCAACACCACGACCCAGCTGCCCCTCTGTTCGCTTTCAGCCAGCGCGTACTGATAGATCAGGAGTCCGGGCGCCACGCCAAAATTCAGGAAGTCCGACAGCGAGTCGAGCTGCGCGCCGATATCGCTGGTGGCCTTCAGCCGCCGCGCCAAGAGCCCGTCCAGCCCATCGATCGCGGCCGAGAAGATGATCAGTGCAACGGCAAGCTCGAACTGTCCCGCCAGCACGAAGCGGATCGCCGTCAGCCCGGCGCAGAGGCCGAGCATCGTCACCATGTTCGGGACAAGCGCCAGAATAGACTGGCTGTCACTTTCCTGATCGTGGCGCGGCTGTTCGGTCATCGCTTAGCGTACCGCCCCGGCGCGGGGCGATTCCTGGCTGGCCAGATCGGCCAGAACGGTTTCACCCGCAATGGTGGACTGGCCCACCGCGACCAGCGGCGACACGCCATCGGGCAGGTAAACGTCCAGCCGTGAGCCGAAGCGGATCATGCCGAAGCGTTCCCCAGTACCAATGGCCTGACCCTCCTTCACCTCGCAGACGATGCGGCGCGCGACGAGGCCCGCGATCTGCACCACACCGATGGCGCGGCCATCCTCCATGCGGATCGTCAGCCCGTTGCGCTCATTGTCCACGCTCGCCTTGTCGAGCGAGGCGTTGAGAAACTTGCCCGGACGGTAGGCGATCTTTTCGATCCGGCCCGCGATGGGCGCGCGATTCACATGGCAGTTGAAGACATTCATGAAGACCGCGACGCGGGTCATCGGCTCTGTCCCTAGCCCGAGTTCTTCGGGTGGGGCGAACTTGCCGATCATCTGCACGATGCCATCGGCCGGCGAGATGATCAGACCTTCGCGTACGGGCGTCACCCGGTCCGGATCGCGGAAGAAATAGTAACACCAGACGGTCAGCCCGACACCGATCCAGCCCAGGGGATCCCAGATCAGAAAGAGGATCAGCGTGATCGCCGCGAAGATGCCGACAAAGCGGTAACCCTCGCGGTGCATGGGCTTGATGAAAGTCGAAAGCATGGTCATGGCCGGTCCCGATTCCTTTAGGGAATGCGCGCCTTCTTTTGAAGGGATCGACGCCGATGCGCAACCTTGCAGCGAGCCTTGGCGGGAAGATGATGCATCGTGCCCGGGCTTCGCGCGACCAGAAAACCATTGCGTCCGGCAAAGCGGCCCGCAACGTCAGATGCAGGCTGCTTTCATCCGCTGTTACGACGTCTCGGGGTCACCCGCATTTCGAATGGCCGCAGGACGGGCAGGTCATGCAGCCTTCGATCATCTGCATGCCGAACTGCCCGCAGGCGGGGCAGGCCGGGCCGCGTGGCGTCTCTCCCACCGCCATCACCACGGCCTTCGGGTCAGACTTCAGGCCAAGCCCCTCGCCTTCGAGGAAGCCGATAGCGATCATGTGGCGTTCGATGACCCCACCGATGGCGGCGAGAATCGATGGTATGTAGCGGCCCTGCATCCAGGCCCCGCCGCGCGGATCGAAGACAGCTTTCAGTTCCTCGACCACGAAACTCACATCCCCGCCCCGCCGGAAGACAGCGGAGATCATCCGTGTCAGCGCAACCGTCCAGGCAAAATGCTCCATGTTCTTGGAGTTGATAAAGACCTCGAAGGGCCGCCGGTGGCCGCCCTGCACGATGTCGTTGATCGTAATGTAGATCGCATGTTCGCTGTCGGGCCATTTCAGCTTGTAGGTGGCCCCTTCGAGTGCCTGCGGCCGGTCGAGGGGTTCGGAGAGATATACGACCTCGGCCCCGGTATCCTGCTCAGGCGCCTTGTCCTCTTTCTCCGAAACGCTCAGCACCGATCCCGTCACCGCGTTCGGGCGGTACGTGGTGCAGCCCTTGCAGCCCTGATCCCAGGCCGCCATGTAGACGTCCTTGAACGCCTCGAAGCTGATTTCCTCAGGGCAGTTGATCGTCTTAGAGATCGACGAATCCACCCATTTCTGCGCCGCCGCCTGCATCCGGACATGGTCGAGCGGCGGCAGGGTCTGGGCGTTGACGAAATGATCCGGCAGGGGCTTGTCACCAAAGCGTTCGCGCCAGAGGTGGTAGGCGTAGTCGACCACCTCTTCTTCCGTGCGCGATCCGTCTTTTTGCAGCACCTTGCGCTTGTAGGCATAGGCAAAGACCGGCTCGATCCCCGACGATACGTTGCCAGCGTATAGGCTAATCGTGCCGGTGGGTGCGATGGAGGTCAGAAGCGCATTGCGGATGCCATGTTTCGCAACCGCCTCGCGCACATCAGCATCCATCTGCATCATGTTGCCCGACGCGAGGTACTTTTCAGCGTCGAACAAGGGAAATGCGCCCTTTTCCTTCGCAAGCTCAACCGAGGCCAAATAGGCCGCGCGCGCGATGCGGTGCATCCATTTCTCGGTTTGCTCCGCCGCGTCCTCGGACCCGTAGCGCAGCCCGATCATCAGCAGCGCATCGGCAAGGCCGGTGACACCAAGGCCGATCCGGCGCTTGGCCTGTGCCTCGGCCTCCTGCTGCGGCAGCGGAAAGCGCGAGGCATCGACGGTGTTGTCCATCATCCGAACAGCGGTCGCGACGAGGTCGTCGAGCGCCGCCTCATCAAGCGCCGCGCCCTCACCGAACGGGTCCACGACGAGGCGCGCAAGGTTGACCGAGCCCAGAAGGCAGGCGCCATAGGGCGGCAAGGGCTGTTCGCCACAGGGATTGGTTGCGGCGATGGTTTCCACATAGTTCAGGTTGTTCGCGGCATTGATGCGGTCGATGAAGATCACGCCGGGTTCGGCGTAATCGTAGGTCGCCCGCATGATCCGGTTCCACAGATCGCGCGCTTGCAGGGTCTTGTAGACCTTGCCGTCGAAAATCAGTTCCCACGGCCCGTCGGCTTTCACCGCCGCCATGAACGGATCGGTGACGAGGACGGAAAGATTGAACATCCGCAGCCGCGCGGCATCCTGCTTGGCGGCGATGAAATCCTCGATATCGGGGTGGTCGCAACGCATGGTGGCCATCATCGCGCCGCGTCTGCTGCCCGCCGACATGATCGTGCGGCACATCGCGTCCCAGACATCCATGAAGCTGAGGGGGCCAGAGGCATCCGCCGCCACGCCCTTCACCTCGGCCCCGCGCGGCCGGATGGTGGAGAAATCGTACCCGATGCCGCCGCCCTGCTGCATCGTCAGCGCGGCCTCTTTCAGACCATCGAAGATGCCGCCCATATTGTCGGGGATCGTGCCCATCACGAAGCAGTTGAACAGCGTGACCGTGCGGCCCGTGCCCGCACCTGCGGTGATGCGACCGGCTGGCAGGTATTTGAAATCCTCAAGGGCTTCGTAAAAGCGGTCCTCCCATTCAACAGGATCCTTTTCGACCGATGCGAGCGCCCGCGCGATGCGCCGCCACGAATCCTCGACCGTGCCGTCGATGGGCGTGCCATCCGCCTGCTTGAAACGGTACTTCATGTCCCAGATCTGCTCGGCGATGGGGGCAGCGAAACGGGTCATGTGCAGCTTTCCTCACATCTTCGGGAAGGGTGCTCAAGATACGCCGATGGACCCGTCCGGTCAACTTGATCTCGTGGCATGAGGGCGTAGAATGGCAAGGTCTTGGGGGTGATATGGCCGGATTCGTCCATCTTCTTAAACTGTGTGTCGGCGCGGACAGCGTCGATGACCTGCTGGACTGGCAGCGCACCCATCCTTCTCCCTATCCGACCGGCGAACGCCGCCATGTCACAAGGATGTGGCCCAAGCGCGAGGCAGAGATCCTCGCAGGCGGGTCGCTCTACTGGGTAATCAAGGGCGTGATCCTCTGCCGCCAACGGATCATCCGGCTGGACGAGGTTGACCGCGGCGACGGCATCGGCCGCTGTGGAATTGTGATGGACCGCAAGATCATCCGCACCGAGGCTGCGATGCGTCGCCCGTTCCAGGGCTGGCGTTATCTCGACCCGAAGGATGCGCCCCGCGACCTGCCGAAAGGCCGTGCGAAAGACAGCGCCCTGCCAGAGGACATGGCGCTGGCGCTCGCCGAGATCGGGCTACGCTAAGGCGCCTCAGCTTTTGGCATAGACGACGACCCGCGCCCGGTATTGCGGGTTTCCGGTGCAGTCCAGCACTTCGCGGAACACGGCCCCCTCTGCCTTTGCCACACGGTCCAGCATCGCCTGCAAGGCGGGCAGTTCGGCCCCGAACGGATCGAGCGCATTCGCCGATTTCGGCGCCTGGTTCTTGGTATGATCGAGCAGCATGAGCCCACCCGGGCGCAATTGCCGGAACCATGCGGCAAAGGCCCGTTCCGGTTCGAACGCATGATCCCAGGAATTCGAATAGACGAAATCTGCGCGCCCTGCCCAGTCCGGGTTATCATCGTGGAAGTCCCACTGGACCGTGTTGGGGAACTGATCCGCCGTATCGGAAATCTCGGTCCCGACGATGTTCGCTGCGCCAAGATGGCGGGCGAACCAGGCCTGCTCCCGCCCCGCGCGGGTTCCGTGACAGAGCCCGAAGGACACACTACCCAGCGCGTTTGACAGATACTCGCTGAGAAAGACCACATGGCTTTCCTTGACGAATTGCTTTTTCAGCTTGGCCTTGTTGCCATCCGTCTGGACCTTCACATAGGTCTCGTAGTCGGGATATTCGTGCAGGGCGACGCCGTCCCGTTCCACACGCCTGATATCGCCCGACGCTTCAGCCGCCGCTATGGCCTGTTTGAAGATGCCCATTTCTTTCTTCATATAGTCTGCCTCTCATCTGCGTGCAGTCCGCGCCGGCGCCCGGACCTTGCCGATTTTCGTCATGAAATGGCATAGCGCTGGCGCACAGGCCAGTTTTTTCGGCAAGACGGCTGGTCAGCCGGTCCGAAGTTCGAGCGTATCGCAAAGGTCATCAAGTGCATGTGCTGCACCGGTCCAGTCGGCACGCAGCGAACGATAGAGCGTCGCCTGGCTTTGATGGATCAGCCCGTCTTTCAGGATCTTCAGGTGGTTCGCACGCAATGTTTCGCCGGTTGAGGTGATGTCGGCAATCGCCTCTGCCGTCAGGTTCTTGACCGTGCCTTCGGTCGCGCCCTGACTGTCGACAAGCTGATAATCGGCGACGCCGTTCTCGGTCAGGAAGTTGCGCACCAGACGGTGGTACTTGGTGGCGATGCGCAGCCGGTGGCCGTGGGCACGGCGGAACGCAGCGGCCACGGCATCAAGGTCGTCCAGCGTATCGACATCGGGCCAGCATGCGGGCACGGCGATGATCAGATCGGCATGGCCGAAGCCCATCGGCGCAAGCTCGGCCACCTGCCGGTCCCAGTCGGCCAGCTTGTCGCGCACGAGGTCGGAGCCGGTGACACCCAGATGGATACGCCCCGCGGCCAATTCGCGCGGGATTTCGCCCGCCGAGAGAAGGACAAGCTCCAGCCCCTCCGCCCCGTCGACAGCCCCGGCATATTCGCGGTCCGACCCCGTCCGGCGAAGCGTGATGCCGCGTGCGCCGAACCAGTCGAAGGTCTGCTCCATCAGCCGCCCCTTGGACGGCACACCGAGTTTCAGCATGGCGCGCCCTCCGTCAGATCGGCGACGAGGCCGGGGCGGATCACCCCGCCGACGGCGGGGATCGAGCGGCCCTGACCCAGCACCTGCGTCAGCGCATC
>JAUIDM010000549.1 GCA_030428915.1 Alphaproteobacteria bacterium
TTTCATGACCCGCGACGATGAAGGTCAGAAGGTTGTCCCGCAGTTCGGCGGTATTCATCTGACGCTTCGTTTCGGGGTCCTCCCCCTCAAGCAGAAGATCGAGAAGATCGGCGATACTGCCGCGACCAGTTTCCCGGCGCTGCTCTATGGCCTTGTCTGCCATCGCCTTCATTGCTCGCATCGCCGGTGCGGAAAACAACCGGGACGGTCGGGGTACCCACATCGGTGCCCCGACGATGTCAAGAAAGGAGACGCGCGCAGACCCCGCGATATAACTATCAATTGCCCGGTGAACCTCGGCGCGGTCGAATGCCTCGCCGCCCGAAAAGGTAACGTCCGAAATCACTTCGAAAGTGGTCGCGACCATTTCGTCGAAAAGGTTTGCCGCGCGGCCAGCCTGCAAGGCGATACGTTCTGCCGCCCGTTCGGCGGCAGCCGTCATCACCGGCGCCAACGCCTGCACATTGCGGACCGAAAAGACTGGGGCCGCCGCGCGACGCTGCCAACGCCAATGCGCACCTTCGGCGATGAACAGGCTGTCGCCGATTGCAGGGCCAAGGATCAGCTTGGTGACATCGGATTTTGGATAGTCTTCGACTGCATCCTTCAGGATGCGCCGAATCGCATCCGGGTCCATGACCATATGCCATCGCTTGACCAGACGCCCGCTGATCATGGGTTGGCGGGTGGCAATCTCGGGGATCAGCTCAAGCACATTGCGCTGGCCCGTGCGAAACGACGCCCAGATGCCAAGCGGCTTGTTGGAAAGGGGCACCCGGACAGGATGCCGGGGCGGGGATACGGTGCCATCCATTCGCAAATCCTCCGATCCCGAATATAGGGTCTTTCGGCGCCGCTCCAAGCCGTCGCATTGCCGCGTCGCGCCTGCTCGGCTATGGCTGGTCACAGGTGTCGCGTGGCTGGAGGACGCAGATGGGATTTCGCACGATCATTGCCAGCATTGCCGCAGCAGTGCTTCTGACGGGCTGCGCGGGCAACGACCTGTCGAAGCCCCCGGTGGCGTTCGGTGACTTCGCGCTGGGGTATAACATCGTGGTGGCCAAGAACGCCAAACCGGTCGGCCCCTCTCGGCGGGCAACGCCGGCGGAATGGGAAACGGCGCTCAAAACAGCAATCGATGCGCAGATGGGGCGGTACGAGGGCGAGAAGCTCTATCATATCGGCGTCGGCGTCGACGCGTATGCGCTGGCAGTGCCCGGCGTGCCTTTGGTGCTCAGCCCGAAATCTGTGCTGGCAATCACCGTGAATGTCTGGGACGACACGGCGGGGCGCAAGATCAATGCCGAACCGAAACAGTTCACCGTGCTGGAACAGCTTTCAGGGGAGACGGTGATCGGCTCCGGCCTGACGCAGAGCAAGGAGGAGCAGATGGCGAACCTTTCGGCCAACGCGGCCCGGCTGATCAATGAATGGCTGGTCGAGAACGAGGCGTGGTTCACGCCCGAAGCGGTCGCGGCACGCGCCGCGCTGGGCGGGCCAGCCCCCGGAGCGCCGCGCCCGGCCAACTGACGCTTGATTTTTGCGCAGCCAGCCGATACGCAGCGCGCGATGTAGACTTGGGGCCCGGTGGCCCCCCCAGAGCACGAGGCGCCCGCGACATGGCAAAGGCAAAGTTTGAACGCAACAAACCGCATGTGAACATCGGGACGATTGGTCACGTCGATCACGGCAAGACGACGCTGACGGCTGCGATCACGAAGTATTTCGGTGATTTCAAGGCCTAT
>JAUIDM010000192.1 GCA_030428915.1 Alphaproteobacteria bacterium
ACGACCAGGCTTGGTCCTGTTCCTTGACGTTGCCGCAAGGCTCGTTGCCTTCATCGTGCTGCACATCTTGATCTACGTGCTTTCCGCTGATTGGTTCGGGTCTTTCGGAGGCAGTCGCGCAACGGCGGTTCGCGTTGTGGCGCCAACCCTCGCGCGCTCGGCTTTCTTCGAGAATATCTCGGGGGTCTATCTCTACGCGACGCTGGTCAGCGCAATTCCACTCTATGTCTCCGTGATCGAGGGTTGGCTCGCGCAGCGCCGATCATTTGCGCATAGCCGTTCTCGGGGAACCGCTGTGTTCTTGTCGCTCGTGCTCTTCGGCGCAGTCGTCGTGCTTTTGACCGGCATCGGCCATCTTGTGTCCGCGCTCCAATCATCCAGCTGATGCATTTACGCAGCCCAGTTGAGGATTGGGCCACGCATAACGCGAAATTCATATGGCCATCGTTGCTACCCGGGGCCAGATTGTTCACTCTGGGAACAACAAAAAAATCTACTGGCAGAGGGCAGTACGCGTGAAGTCGAGACATCTTGCGCAAGGAAGTCTGGTATTGGTCCTTGGCGGATGTTCGCCATCGTTCGATCAGGGAGGCCGCGAAACTGAACCTGCCGCAGCGCCAGTGCCCGAAGCCGTCATCCAACTCGCAGCCCCTTACCAGGATCTCACGACGGCCCGCCTTCAAGCGGAGGACGGATGCTACTGGTATCTCCATTCGGGGCCCGTTGAAACGACCCTCCTGCCGCTTCGAACGGTAGAGGGCCGCCCGATCTGCACGGCATCCAGCCCGGCAGTTTCCGGCTAATTCAAGTTGGCGACGGCGCGGTTGAACGGGCTCACGTCCGTTCGTATCCCTCGGGCGCCGGGCACTTCAGGTCCGTGAGCCGAGGGAATTCTCGGCCGGGTAAAGACGCGCAGTGACACCGATTGCGACTTGATCGAATAGTCCGTTGATATGCGCCATGACCATTCGGACGCAGCCCGAGCTGGCTCTCGATCCAATCGATCTTGGATACGGCGTACCATGTATACGAAGATAAGTGTCCCGTTCACCCACATAGAGATATAGCGCGCGAGATCCCAAAGCGTTGCTCGGTCCGGGCTCCATCCCGTCTTCGTACTGCGCGTAAAGATCGGGCTCGCGCTCGATCATGGAACGGGTCGGCGTCCAGTGCGGCCAGCGGACCTTGCGGCGGATCGTGTAGGTGCCAGGCTCATAGAGATCGCCACGCCCGATAGCCACTCCATATCGCATGGCCGTTCCGCCTTCTTCGATGTGGTAAAGGTAGCGCGCGACCGCGTCGACATGGATGTCTCCCGGTCTCAAACCATCGTTTGCGATCACCCGGGTTGGCAGGAAGCGCGGATGAAGGCCCCACGGGTTTGACGTGGCCGGATCGTAGTTCACAGGCGTGACCTGCGCATCCCATTCGGCTTTCTGTGCCTCGCTCGGCCAGGTGCTGGCAACCAGCGGACCGTTGATGGGCGGCGAGAACAAAGCGGCCGTAGAAGCGATGAAATGGCGGCGGGTCAGCATCGCGCGTAACTCCGGTCAGTGGATGGCAGGCTTGCGGTCATTCGGACCCATCACGCACCTGCGCGACCAAGGCCTGCAACTGCTCCTGTTCGACGAGACCCGGAACGAGCGCGTCGCCGATCACGAAGGACGGAGTGCCGTTGAACCCCAGGGCCTGGCTGAGGCGCATGGAGGTTGCGATATGCTCTTCGATTTCGGGCGCCGCCATGTCCCGACGGAGCTGCACGAGATCGAGCCCGACTTCTTCGGCCACCCGCATGACGGCTGCTTCCTCCGCCCGGCCGTTCATCCCCATCAGAGCCCAGTGGAATTCCTCGTAAAGGTCCTGTTCGCGCGCGGCGAGTGCCGCCCGTGCGGCAAAGACGGATCCCTCGCCCAGAATGGGCCACTCGCGATAGACGAGTCGAACGTTTGGATCGGCGGCCAACAAGGCCTCGATCTCCGGTTTTACCCGCCTGCAGTAGGGGCAATTGTAGTCGAAGAACTCGACGATGGTGACGTCGCCATCCGGATTTCCGAGTACGGGCGCGTTCGGATCCCGTTCGAGAAGATCGCGCTCGTCCTCCAGAACCTGCGCTTGTGCCTCGGCCTGTGCGTCGGCCTCCTGACGTTGCAGGATGGCGACGGCCTCCATCACGATTTGCGGGTTCTCGCGTATGGTCTCGAGGACCAGCTCGCGTACCCGATCCTCCGACAGGTCGTCCGCGGACGCGGCGACTGGCAGAAAAACAGCCAATACCGTGGCGCAGAGAATGGATTTCTTCATTGGGTCAACTCCCTTCGTTGGCGAAGCTCGCCTCCGTACGGGCAGCCTGCGCGGCACGCGCGCGCTCCGGCCACGTCGATCGGATGTAGGCGAGAATGGTCCAGATTTCCTGATCGCTCAGCTGCCCGGAGAAGCCGGGCATGCCGCTGTCGAACTCGATGCCCTGCGTGGCCAGCGTCTCACGGCCGCCAAGCTTCGTGTATTGGAACAGGACACTGTCGGGGTGGTGCCATGTATGCCCGGTCTCGTCGTGAGGGGGCGCCGGCAACCGGCCGTCGGGCCCCGGGCTTTGCCAGTCAGGCTGCCCTTCCAGGTTTGCGCCATGACAGGACGCGCAGTACTCGCCGTAGAGCACCTCACCTTGTGCCAGGTCGAGACCTTCTGGAATGACCATTGCAGCCTCAGACTCCGAGCCCCCGCCCGTCCACCAGAAAGCAACCAGCGCGACGGAGACGATGGCGGCAGCAGCTACCGCGACGACACTCCTCCGCATCAGGTCACCCTGACCCAAGTCGTCATCCCTGACGCGGCATGGGAAAGCATGTGGCAGTGAAACAGCCAGTCGCCGGGATTATGCGCCGAAAACGCGATCTCGCGCGTCTCGCCCCCGAATGTCAGGACGGTATCCCGGAGCGGTCCCAGCGTGCCGTCTGCCGCGATCTCGCGGAAGTGCATCCCGTGGAGGTGCATGGCATGCGGAAAGGAGGTGTCATTGACGATTTCAAGACGGACCGGCTCATCGCGTGCCAGAACGGCCAGTGGGTCATCCGTCATACCGATGACGTCATTGAAGGCCCAGAACTGGTTGGCATCTACCAGTTGGCGAAAGGTTCTCCGCTCCCCGTTGAACTGGGCCGACTGCAGGCGGCCCATCGCGCCCCCACCCATGTGAAGGCGCACATGCCGGGCTTGTGAGAGATCCGGAGGAGCCATGTTGGCGTTTGGGGCCAACGCCTGCGGAGCATCCCTGCGCGCGCCGGACGATGCCCCGACCACCGGGAAGGCCGACTGAACGAACCCCTCGCCATTGTCGACACGAACCAGATAGGCCGTCTCACCTTGCTCCGCCACGACGTCCACAAGGAGGTCGGCCCGCTGCCCCGGCCCGAGCAAAACCGTATCGGACACGGGCTGCGGCGCCTCCAGCGGCATGCCGTCGAGCGCCATCACCCAGCCTTCGAGGCCGGCCAGCGCCAGTTCGAAGATCCTGGCATTTGCCGCGTTCACGAGGCGAAGCCGCAGCCGCTCATGGCGGCGCACATCGAGGCTGTGCCCGTATTGTCCGTTCGTCGCGATGAAGTTCCCGACCCGGCCCGCGTGACTGCGATCATGGCGCGAGGTGAAGTCGGGATCGATCTGGGCAGTGTCAGGGTTCAGGAGCCAGTCGTCGAGGATCAGGACCTCGTCGCGATACACGTCGGGCCCCTCCGGCTCTTCGACCACGAGCGCTCCGTAAAGACCGCGCGCGACCTGTTCAACGGAGCGATTGTGGGCGTGGTACCAGTAGGTGCCGGCATCGGGCGCGACGAAATCAATGTCGAAGGACGCGCCTGGGGCGACGGCCTCCTGCGTCAGGCCCGCGACACCGTCCATCGCATTGTCGATCCGGACGCCGTGCCAGTGGAGCGACGTGGCCTGAGGCAGTTCATTGACCAGCCGGCGCGTGACACGACCGCCCTGCCGAACCCGGATCACCGGTCCCGGCATGGAGCCGTCAAAGCCCCAGATGGCGGTCTGCGGATAGTCCGGCGGCGCCAGTTGCAGGCTGGCTTCGCGGGCCGTCAGCGGCACGGCCGAGTTGCTCTGCGCGAACAGATTGGACGGTGCGGTCGAGGCGAACCCCGCGGCCGCACCGATCTTCAGGATATCGCGTCTTGAGTAGATCATGTCATCTTCCTCGGGGGCGCACGCCAGGATCGGATCGCGCCATCTCAGTCGGCCTCGCCTTCCGTCGTATTCACACCTGCCATCTCGATCCCGGCGACATCGCTGTCGAGCAGGTATGTAGCCATCGCTTCGAGATCCGCGGGTGTCAGGAAGCTCGTCCCGTACATGACGACCTCTCCCATCGAGCCTCCGAAAGCGTCGCCGGAGGGCGTGATGCCCGTTCTGAGAGCGTAGGCGAGGTTGGAGACGGTCCAGCCGCCCGCAATCAGGTCGGGGGATCTGATCGACGGAGCGTCGTTGCCGCCGGGAAGCGCATCGTTGCCGGCGAACACGGCGTCGAGCACGCGCGCACCCGCAAGGTTCCGCTCCGTATGGCAGGCGCCGCAATGCGTCGCGCCCCGAACCAGTTCCCGCCCGCGGTTCCACATCTCACTCTGCCCATCGACCGGCTCCGTCTCAGGATCATCGAGATAGGCCGCCCGCCAGAGCTTCAGACCCCAGCGCTGATCGAAAGGGAACACCACGTCATGCGAGGGCGCATTTTCGGCCACCGGAGGAACAGTCTGGAATGCGGCCCAGAGGTCGGCAATTTCCTGGTCGGAAAAGTCAGCGTAGAACGGATAGGTGAATGTCGGATAGTAGGGCGCGCCATCCGGCCCGATGCCTTGCCGCACCGCGCGCGCAAAGTCCTCGACAGTCCACGCTCCGATGCCAAAGTCGGGGTCAGTGGTAATATTCGGCGGATAGAACGTGCCGAAATCAGTTGGAAGCGGCGCGCCGCCGGCAAGCGGCGCGCCTCCGTCCTCGAAGTTGGTGTGACAGGCAATGCAGCCGCTGGCGCGGGCCAGATAGGCCCCGCGCTCGATATCTCCGACCAGCTCGATCGGTTCCGGCTCTACCCCAACCGGCCATGCGGCCAGCGCAGCGACGGTGGCGACACCAAGCACCGCAGTCGCTGCGCCGAATTTCAGGACCGGTCGCATCGTCACTCGTCCTCGGCGCGAAACCGGGTGTGGCAGGCCGAACAGACCTGGCTCGCCATCGCGAAGGCCGCATCGGCGGGCATGGCGCCGATATCAGCGGCCGTCATGCCACTCATCATGCCGCCGCCCATCATGCCGCTGCCACTGCCCATCATGGCGCTGCCGTTTCCACCCATCATGCTGCCGCCGCCCATCATGGTGCCGGTAGACATCCCACCTTGCTCATGAGCGAGGCCGTTGTCTGCGGCTAGGGCGAGACCGCGTGCGGCCACCTGCATCTGCTCAGCGAGGGCGGCGAACCTGTCCCACTCCTCCCAGATCAGATCGCGGGCCTCGGAGGGATCGCCGTTGCTGCCTTCGGGGAACAGGTCCGTCATTGCGCTGCCGGAATGCGCCCCGATGGTTTCCGCCGCGCGCCTCAAGGCGTCTGGATCGTATTCGCGTTCGCCGCGCATCATGGGGGCGACGGCCTGCACCGCATCGCCCATAGCCTTCATGCCTTCCATGCGCTCCAGGACGACGCCGGTGGCGCCCGTGTGCGCCAGCGCCGCCGCACCGGCGATGACACTGGCAAGAGCAATGCTCGTCAGTCTGATGTTCATGGGGTTTCTCCTCGTCTCGGGGGTCGAAATTCTTGAAAGACTCACGACCCATTTCGGGGAGGCGGTAGATCAAAAGGTATCGTCAAGCTTTGGCCATCGCTTCTAGTCAAAGCAAAGCGATGGACGAATTCCGCAACTTGGATTTCGAACCGGGGACTATTCAGAAACACGGATACGGTCTTGCAATCGAGCCCCGGATGACAATGCCGGTCCACCGCTGCGTTTTCATCCTCGGCATGGCCTCGATGAGCGTCCGCATGGTCGTGCAAGTGTACTTGCTCGAACACTCCGCCCATTGCGGCAGCGGTATCGGGCAAAGACGAGAGGGCCATCGACAGCATGACGCAGACGACGAGAATGGCTCTGGCCAAGGTGCGATGCCCGGTTCGCATCAATTGATCCCGTTCGCACGCTGCAGTTCACGGACATACGCGGTGATGGCCATGACATCGGCGCGCGTGACGCCTTCAACCGGCGGCATGTTCCCGAAATTCCAATGATGCGCCCTCACGCCGTTCTGGGCAGCCAGAAGAAACGCGGCATCTGCGTGGTGGCTGGGTTCATAGATACGGTGAACGAGCGCCGGCCCGATCCCCTGACGTCCGGCCGCGTTCTCGCCATGACACTGGGCGCACAGACCCTCGAACCCGCGTTGCCCGATCTGCGCCTGTCCCGAGAGTGTTTCAGGCACCTGCACCTCGACCATGGGCGAGCCTTGTGCGACAGCCACTGCGTCCGAGGCAGCCGTTGGATTTTGCTCGTTGCCGCCCGGCGCGAATAGCCACCAGCCAACTCCGACGAAAGCCGCAATGAATGCGATCGCGACCGTGACAGTCTTTGAATTCATTCTGCTCTCACATCTTGTCGTGTGCTCGGTTTGGCGCCCATGAATTTCTTACCCGCTTCGCGCTATCCATCAACCTGACAAGGCGGTGATTTTTGTATCGGTATGTATCCTTGACCTACCGGCGGTGATGGACTGCAAATGGTTTCGACGGTTCGGGAACGTTTTGATGGCCGACAGGCGCACACTTCTCTTGATGCTTGTTGCAGGCGGCGCCGTGATCGGCGGATTTCGCGTGCTGCCTTCCCTGTTCGAAGGTTTGCCCGAGTTTGAACCCCTCGATGACCCGCCGGGATTTCGACGGGTCGCGGGCGGATCCGTCTCTTCGGGCCTCAATCCGTTTGCGGGTCTGAGCGTTGGCGGATCAGAGGAAACACCGGCGCGAGTGAGCCCTGACAGCCTCCGCGCAGATCTGTGTTCGCATCTCTTCGGGACTGCGGCGAGATCCGAAGGCGTGGTCCCGATTGCGTCTTTCGCCGACTACTACTGTCCATATTGCAGGGTGCAGACCAAGCGTCTGTCAGAACTGGGATCCGAACTTGGCTCAGAGGTCGCCATCGAGTGGCATGAGCTGCCGCTTCTTGGCGAAACCTCGATCCTTGCAGCGCGCGCTGCGCTCGCCGCAAAGCGCCAGGACACCTACATAGCGTTCCATGAGAGCCTTCTGACAAGCCCGTTCCGCGCGAACGCGGAATACCTGTCCCTGCTGTCCGAGCGGATTGGCGTAGACCACGATCGACTGATCGCAGACATGGAGAGCGAAAGCGTCTCTCGCGAACTTGAAATCAGTGCCGCGCTCTCGCGCCTGTTCGCTTTCGTGGGGACGCCTGCAATGGTGGTCGGCCGTACCGTGATCCAGGGAGAGATCTCGGATCGAACCTTGCGCCGGATCATCAGCATGGAGCGAGAGGAAGGCTGGTCCTCGGTATGCTGACCCGTTTCAGGGCAGACTGTCTCCGCATTCTGGCGGGCGCCATGCTCGCGGCCATCTTCCTTTCCGCCGCCTCGTCCCAAGTCGGCGCCGCCAGTTCTGATCCCGTCACGACACCGGCAGTGACCGCGCGGCTGCTGACCGTCGAGAACGGGATTGCGCCAGGGGCCGGCACGCTTTCGGCCGGGTTGGCGCTGGATCTCGCCGAGGGCTGGAAGACCTACTGGCGCACGCCCGGGGAGGTTGGCTTTCCACCGGAGATCGACTGGTCGGGATCGCAGAATATTGCGTCGATCGATTTCCAGTGGCCGGCGCCGGACCGCTTCACCGCATTCGGCATCGAGAACTTCGGCTATCACGACGAGGTTGTCTTTCCGATCCGCATAACGCTGGAGGAACCGGGCGCGCCGGTTCGGCTTTCTGCGGACGTGACGCTGCTCACGTGCTCGGACATCTGCGTTCCACAGGAGTTCACCTTGTCCCTCGATGTGCCGACCGGAATCGGTATTGACGAGGCGAGCGCGGCACGCATCACGGCGTTTGCCGATCGGGTTCCTGTCGATGCATCGGCGACAGGTATCACCGACATCTCCGCTTATGTGGATCCGGCCATGAGCGCGGTGGTGGTCTCGATGCGCGCCGAAGCGCCCTTCACCGCACCGGACATCTTTGCCGAGCTTGGGCCGTTTGCCTCTCTCGGCCGCCCGGACATCCGCCTTGGCGAAGATGGATATCTCCTCTGGGCCCGCGGTCGTGTCGCGAATGCTGTGGAAATTCCCGGGCGGCGCACTCCGAGCATCTGATGGATCGCTGTTTCAGGCTGCGAGGTCAAGAGGCATGGGCTCGATGGGCTGAGAG
>JAUIDM010000193.1 GCA_030428915.1 Alphaproteobacteria bacterium
CTTGACGGCGCGGATGCGTCTGGCGGCCTGCGGATCGGTGCGGAAGGCGGGCTCTTCGTCGCTCGCCTCCACGGGTGAGGTCAGGACGCGGGCATGGGCGGGAAGGTAGGCACCGGCGCGGGCGTCCCATTCGGGATAGGTCGCCTCGCCCGACAGAGCCTCGCGATCGACATCCTCGGGCGCGAGGTCGAGATGCAGTTTCAGCCGTGTCGTCGGGGCCTTGGAAATCTGGCCAAGGCCGATCTCGTCCATGTCATCGGCGGCTTTCTTGGCATCGTCGTTGTCGTCCTCGTCGACGCGGCGGTTGAGGTTGATGAATTCGGCGAAGCTCAGGATCGCCTCGAACTTGTGCAGGATGAAACTGTCCTTGCGCTCGATCTGGTCGGACTTGCGGCGGCGGGCGCGGTGGGTGCGGCCTTCGCCCTCTTCCGGCGTGCCGTCGGTGTCGCGGCTTTCGACAGCGGTGGCGGCGGAGAAGGTCAGCGGGCGCAGGTCGGGCCAGAGCGGGACCGGCTGGAAGGGGCGGTAACCGCGCGGGGCGCGCCAGGCGAAAAGGTCGCCGGTTTCCACGGCCTTCAGCATGCGCTGGCCCTTCGGCGTGAGCGGCGCCGGGTCGCCGAGCAGGTGGCGCAGGACGGCTTCGACCGTGCGCTCCGCCTCCGGCAGATGCGGTACGCGGCGCAGCATGAGATGCGCGGCGGCGAGGTCGGCGTGAAGCGAAGCGAAGCCCGGCGCGTCGGTCAGCGTGGCGCGCGTCATCTCGCGGGCGGCGATGAGGGCTGCAAGGTCGGCGCGCAGGGGGTCATCCTCGGCCCGCGGCGCGCCGGCATGGGCGGCGGCGGCGGTCAGCCAGACATAGAGCGCGGCATTGGCCTCGCGCCCCGGAAAGAGCGCGAGCGATTCGGGCAGGCGCAAAGCCTCGCCATCGAAGCTGGCGCGGGGGGTTTCCTCGGTTTCCGTCCCAAGGCGGCGGCGGAACGACAGGCGGTGGCGGGACTGTTCCGGCGCGACCGGCTTGATCTCTACCGCCGCACCGCCGCCCAGCCCGCGAAAAAGAACTGCCAGCCGTCCGCCGACCTCAGAGAGGCCGACACGGGCTCCGTCGTGGACGCGTGGCGCGTCCTGACGGCTGGCATAGGCGTGCCACAGTTTCCCGACGGTTTCTTCGGGTTCCCATGGCTCGAATTCGATCCCGGACATCGGCCGGCCTCACCCGAAAACGGCCGTGACGAGATCGAGGAGCCCGCGTTTGGTGTCTTCGTCGTCCGTGAGCGGTTCAATCATCGCGGTGCGGATGGCGCGGTCGGGCGACATGCCCTGGGCGATGAGTGTCGCCGCATAGACGACGAGGCGGGTGGAGGTGCCTTCCTCAAGGTCCTGGCCCTTCAGCGCGCGGTACTTGTTGGCGAGCCGGACGAGCGGTTTCACGCGATCCTCGGACAATCCGCTTTCGCGGGCGACGACGGGGATTTCGTGTTCGGGCCTCGGGAAGGTGAAGTCGATGCTGACGAAACGCTGGCGGGTCGAGGGTTTCAGCGTCTTTAGGATGTTCTGGTAGCCCGGGTTGTAGGAGGCGACCAGCATGAAGCCTGGCGCGGCCTCCAGTTCCTCGCCCGTGCGGTCGATCGGCAGGATGCGCCGGTCGTCGGTCAGGGGGTGGAGGACCACGGTCACGTCCTTGCGCGCCTCGACCACCTCGTCGAGATAGCAGATCGCGCCTTCGCGCACCGCGCGGGTCAGGGGGCCATCGACCCAGACGGTTTCGCCGCCCTTGAGCAGATAGCGCCCAATGAGGTCGGCCGCCGACAGATCGTCATGGCAGGCGACTGTATAAAGCGGCCGGCCAAGACGCGCCGCCATATGGGCGACGAAGCGGGTCTTGCCGCAGCCGGTCGGGCCCTTCAGCAGCAGCGGCAGGTTGTTCTTGTATGCGGCGGCGAAGATGTCGCATTCGTCGCCCTGGGCGAGGTAGAAGGGGGCGTCGGCCGCCCCCTTCAGATCAAAGGTTCCGTCCATCGGCTTCACTCCGCTGCATGCTCGATAACGGGGCCGGGTTCGATGATCTCACGCCGCGGGACGAGCACCGCGTAGATGAAGAGCACCGCACCGAGCACGACGGCGATACCGGCCCCGAAGCGCATGGCGTAGAAGACCCAGAGCTGGTCCTGCACGTCCATATAGGCCTCGCCGTTCACCCGCTGGAGGTGCGTCTGCACCGTGCCGGCGAAGGTCAGCGTGAAGGTCATGAACACCACGCCCGCCGACATCAGCCAGAACGAGGCCATGTTCAGCACCTGATTGTAGGGATCGCGCCCTTTCAGGATCGGCATGGCATAGCTGATGATCGCGAGGTTGAGGCAGACATAGGCGCCGTAGAAGGCGAGGTGGCCGTGGGCTGCGGTGATCTGCGTGCCGTGGCTGTAGTAGTTCACCCCGTGCAGTGTATGCAGGAACCCCCAGACACCCGCGCCGAAGAAGGCCAGCGTGGCGCAGCCGAGCGACCAGAGAAGTGCTGCCTTGTTCGGGTGATCCCGGCGGCCTTTCCAGACCATGATGAAGGCGAAGGCCATCATCGCGAAGAAGGGAACGACCTCAAGCGACGAGAAGATCGAGCCGATCCACTGCCAGTACCCGGGCGTGCCGATCCAGTAGTAGTGGTGCCCGGTCCCGAGGATGCCCGAGAACAAGGCGGCGGCGACGATGACATAAAGCCATTTTTCCACCACCTCGCGGTCGACTCCCGTCAGCTTCAGCATCAGGAAGGCGAGGATCGAGGCCATGACCAGTTCCCAGGTGCCTTCGACCCAGAGGTGGACGATGTACCACCAGTACATCTTGTCGAGCGCGAGGTTCGACGGGTTGTAGAAGGCGAAGAGGAAGAGAAGCGCCAGACCCCAGAGACCCAGAAGCAGGATATTGGTGATCGCGGTCTTTCGCCCCTTCAGCACCGTCATCGAGACGTTGTAGAGGAAGATCAGCGCCGCGACGACGATCCCGGCCTTGACCCATTTCGGCTGTTCGATGAACTCGCGCCCCTCCTTGCCGAGAAGCCAGTTGCCCTCAAAGAGGTTGAACATATAGGTCACGACCACACCGGCCGTGCCGAGCACGAAGATGGCAAGTTGCAGATAGGCCAGCGTTGGGGAATGGATCTCGCGTTCGCTTTCCTCGGGCAGAAGGTAATAGGCCGCGCCGAAGAAGCCGAGAAGCAGCCAGACGATCAGGCTGTTGGTGTGCAGCATCCGCGCGATGTTGAAGGGCAGAAGGCCCGACAGGAAATTGCCGTCGACATAGATCCAGCCGAGGACGAGCCCCAGCGTGACCTGAACGGCAAAGAGTGCCATTGCGACGGCGAAGTAGGCAAAGGCGATTTTCTGCGTTTGGTATTTCATCGGTCTATCTCCTCAGCCCGCATCATTCGGGGGCCAGTCCTGGGCGCGAATCTTGTTCGTCCACAGGAGGAAATCCGCTAGCTCGCGGTATTCCTGATCGCTAAGGCCGAAATTGGGCATCTGGCGGCGGCCCTCGATGCCGGTGGGCATCGCGTCCATCCAGCCCTTCAAGGCGTCAAAGGCCGCCTCCGGGTCGTCCTGGACGCCCCAGCGGGTCATCACATTGGCCAGTTCCGGGGCAAAATAGGCGCCTTCGCCAAGCAGGGTGTGGCAGTTGATGCAGGCATGCTTTTCCCAGATATGCTTGCCCGCCGCGACGCTGTCGGTCAGCCCGGCCGCGTCGGTCGATGTCGTGCGGATGTAACGATGGCTGTGCATCGTCAAGCCGACGAAGATGATGATGAAGAACAGGGAGCCGCCATAAAAGATATTGCGGGCCATGCTCTTGGTCATGACTTCGCGCATTGCGCATTCTCCTTCGCGGAGCGGTTGATGGTGGCGGCACTCTGGCAACGGCAAGCCGCGCGGTCCTTAACGAAAGTCAAACGGGGCGGAAGATCGGACGAATCTGAACCCATTGGGTGCCAGCATAGTCCGTGCGTCAGAGCGGCGACCGACCATCGGAGAGCAGGATCTTTATCTGAACGGGCGCCCGACGCGCCGCCTTTCACCGCCGGTTGAGCATCGCCAGCCGGATCAGCGCGCGCTCCATCACGGCCATGGCGGGCGCGCGGGAGGAGGAGCGGAGCGTCAGATCGGTGTCGGTCAGAAGGCCGATCGCGGTTTCCAGCCGGTGCATGCCCCAGTTCTGCGCCTGACGCAGCATCCGGTCGCGGCGGGGGCCGAAGACCGGGGGGCGCATGCGGGCGATGCCCTCGGCCGGGCCTCCGGGGGCGGAGGCCGCCGTGTGCAGCGTGCGGAAATGGCGCATCGCGGCGATGGAGAGCGTGACGGGGTTCACGCCCTGCCCCTCAAGTCGACGCATCAGGGGGCCGATATCGCCCGCCCGCGCCTCGGCGGCGGCGTGCAGGATGTCATCGACCTCGGCCTCGATCGTCGCGGGTGCGCAGGCGGCGACATCGGCGGGCGTCAGGGGTGTCGCATCGCCGAACTTGTAGAGCGCCACCTTCTCCACCGTCTGGCGGAAATCGCCGGGATCAAGATCGCGGGCGAGCGCCAGAAGATCGGTCATCGCCTCGCGTCCGATGTCCTTCAGACCCGCCTTGGCCAGCACGGCCTCGATCTCTTCCCGGCTCGGCGGGTCGTCGTAGATGCCCGCGGCATAGGCGTTCGGGTGATCCTCGAAGGCTTTCTTGAGTGCGGAGGATTTGTTCAGCGACCCGGCGGTCACGACCAGCATCGCATCGCCCTTCTGCCAGTCGGCCAGCGCGGCTTTCAGGGCCGGGGCGAGCCCGTCGGTTGCCTCCTCTACAAAGGCAACGCGCGGGCCGGGAAAGAAGCCCTGCGCCTTCAGCGCGTCGGCCACCAGCGCCGGGTCCTTGCGCAAATCGGCGCCGGGGATACGGGTCAGCCGCATCTCGGCCTCGCCCTCGGGTCCGATCAGGACCGCGATGACCTCCTGCCGTTTCAGGGCCACGCGCATGGCGTCGGCTCCGAAGATCAGAAGACCGGCCCGGTCGGGTTCGGGCGCGGCGAAGAACCGGGTCGCTGCGGCGCCGGACAGCTTCACGGCCGGTTCCACTCCGCCGACGTGGCGACAAGCTTTGTGACGAGCTGGTCCGCAAGTATGCGCATCAGCCGGGTGCGGGCGTCGGCCTCAGATGCAGCGGCGCCAACCGACGTACCGACCGCCGAATAGGCGGTGAAGGACGCCACCTTGCCCGAAGTCAGCGCCTTGCCGTCGGGCGCGCCGTGCAGCGTGTAGTTGAGCGTGCCGATCAACTGGTAGCGGTTGGTGCGGTTTGTCCGGCTGATGGCCTGACCTTCCTCTTTCACGCTGACCCGGTACGACAGCCGGTACGCGACGGCAGAGGGGCGGCCAAGCCGTTCTTCCAGCCGTTCAACCAGATCGAACTGGTCCTTGTTCGATGGCGCGTCGATCTCCACCCGACCCAGAAGCCCCGACGCCGCCCCGCCCGGCCCGTAGGCAGGCGCGAATCCGCAGGCGGCCAGTGGCAGAGTTGCGGCCAGCGTCAGGAAGGTTCTGCGATCAGATGACGACATTGACGATGCGCCCCGGCACGACGATGAGCTTTTTCGGCGCGCCGCCATTCAGCGCCCGGATCACAGCTTCGTCGGCCAGCACGATCTTTTCAACCTCGGATGCGGCCATATCCTTCGGAACGCTGATTTCCGCGCGGCGCTTGCCATTGATCTGGATGGGCAGGGTGACGGTGTCATCAACCAGCATGGCCGGATCGGGTTTGGGCCACGGCGCTTGCGCGACAAGACCTTCACCGCCCTGATGGGCCCAGATATCCTCGGCCAGATGCGGGGTCATCGGTGACATGAGCTGCGCCAGCACCATAATCGCCTGCCGCTGGACCTGCTTGGAGGCATCGGATTTCTGGATCGCATTGGCAAACTCGTAAAGCTTGGCGATGGCCTTGTTGAATGCGAAGCCCTCGATCATCTGCGTCACGTCATGGATCGCCCGGTGCATGACGCGGGCCAGATCCTCATCGCCCGTTCCCGGCTTGCCGTCGGGCAGCGATCCGATCCGGTCGCAGAGCGTCCAGACCCGGTTCAGGTGTTTCTGCGCGGCCTCGGCCCCGGCGGCGGTCCATTCCACGTCGCGTTCCGGGGGGCTGTCGGACATGACGAACCAGCGCGCCGTATCGGCGCCGTAGCGGGCAATGATGTCCATAGGGTCGACGACGTTCTTCTTTGACTTCGACATCTTGATGACCGGCCCGATCTCAACCGGCGTGCCATCGGCCAGCATCGCGCCATCGGCGGTGCGTGTCACCTCTTCAGGTGTCCGCCAGACCGGGCGGCCATCCTTGCCGCGCGTCGAGTATGTCTCATGCGTCACCATCCCTTGGGTGAACAGAGCATTGAACGGCTCGGTCGCCTTCTTGGGCAGGTGGCCGCAGATATGCATCGCCCGGGCAAAGAAGCGGGAATACAAGAGGTGCAGGATGGCGTGTTCGATGCCGCCGATATACTGGTCGACATTCATCCAGTACTCGGCATCCTCGGCATTCGTCGGCGTCTTGGCGTGCGGCGCGGTGAAGCGGGCGTAGTACCAGGATGAATCGACGAAGGTATCCATCGTGTCCGTCTCGCGCTTCGCGGGCGCCCCGCATTTCGGGCAGGCACAATCCCGCCAGGTCGGGTGACGGTCGAGCGGATTGCCCGGCTGGTCGAAGCTGACATCATAGGGCAGTTCGACGGGCAGGTTTTCCTTCTTCTCGGCCACCACGCCGCAAGCCTCGCAATGCACGACCGGAATCGGGCAGCCCCAGTAGCGCTGGCGGCTGACACCCCAGTCGCGCAGGCGGTAATTGGTGACGCCCCGTCCCACACCCTTGCCTTCGCAAAAGGCGATGGCGGCATCGACGGCGGCCTCTCCGGTCTGAACCTCGTCCCCCGCAAAGCCGCGCACATAACGGACACGTTCGGATTTCATCGGCACATAGGCCTCGGTCAAAGCGGCTTCCTCCGCCCCCTCGGCCACGAAGACCGGCGGGATCGGCAGACCGTACTTGGTGGCGAAGTCGAAATCGCGCTGGTCATGCGCGGGGCAGCCAAAGATCGCGCCGGTGCCGTAGTCCATGAGGATGAAATTGGCGATATAGACCGGCAGTTCCCATGCCTCGTCAAAGGGATGGCGAACGCGGATACCGGTATCCAGCCCCTTTTTCTCGGCCTTCTCCAACGCCTCTTCAGAGGTGCCGACGCGGCGGCATTCGGCAACGAATTCGGCGATCTTCGGGTCGTGGCGTTCCAGATGCTTGGCCAGCGGATGGTCCGGCGAGATGGCGGCGAAACTCGCGCCCATCAGCGTGTCGGGGCGGGTCGTATAGACCTCCAGCCGGTCGAATCCTTCAGGCGCGTCCACCGTGGAAAACGCGAATTGTAGCCCGCGCGATTTGCCGATCCAGTTGGCCTGCATCAGCCGCACCTTCTCGGGCCAGTCCTTCAGCCCGTCGATGGCGTCCAGAAGCTCACCCGAGAAATCCGAGATGCGGAAGAACCATTGCGTCAGCTCGCGCCGCTCCACCTCGGCGCCGGAGCGCCAGCCCTTGCCGTCGATCACCTGTTCGTTGGCCAGCACGGTCATGTCGACCGGGTCCCAGTTCACCACCGCGTTCTTGCGGTAGACCAATCCTTTTTCCATGAAGTCGATGAACATCGACTGCTGCTGACCGTAATATTCCGGATCGCAGGTCGCGAATTCACGGGACCAGTCGATGGAAAGGCCCAAGGGCTTCATCTGGTCGCGCATCTGCGCGATGTTGCCGTAGGTCCAGTCCTTCGGATGGCCGCCCCGTTCCATCGCCGCGTTCTCTGCCGGCATGCCAAAGGCGTCCCAGCCCATCGGATGCAGCACTGAAAAGCCGCAGGAGGATTTGTAGCGCGCGACGACGTCGCCCATCGTGTAGTTGCGCACATGGCCGATATGGATGCGTCCAGAGGGATAGGGAAACATCTCCAGCACATAGTATTTGGGCTTGGCCGGATCGCGCCGTGCTGTGAAGCAGCCGGACTTTTCCCATTCCTGCTGCCATTTCGGTTCGATCTGGGCGGGGTCGTAACGCGACATCTTCTATCCTCGGCGCTTGGTCTGGCCGGTTATACAAGTGCGGCGGGCAAGGTCCAGAGGTTCCCTCTGTCCTCGACCGCGTTCAGATGTCTGTGCGTGCCTTAGAGGTTGCTGTCGCGGATGCGAAGCTGGCGCGCCCGTGTCAGGATCGCGTCCTCGACAGCACGCTGGGTCGCCGGATCGACCGGACCGGCCTGGCTGGCCAGCGCGACTTTCAGCGACCGTGCATCGAGCGCGGGGTCCTGCACATAGATTGTCGCGCGATAGGCACGACCGCCG
>JAUIDM010000194.1 GCA_030428915.1 Alphaproteobacteria bacterium
CAAAACCCCAAAAACCAATGCACGGCGCACAACCGGATCAAAATTCCCGCGCCAATTGTCAGAAAACCGACGCTTCAACCCCTTTTTAGACGTCGCATGTCGAACTGTCGTCGGGCCAAGCGGTCCAACCAACCTGTCTTAAGACGGGGGGGTATTTCGTTAGAATTCTCGAAAATATCCGAGGAGGGTTATTGGCATCGAAAGATAAGCGTGGAGAAATGTCCTGCACTGCTTACATTTTCCGGGCTTCGTCCGTTTTCATGTTCAGACTGGTCCAACTGGCAGGCAATCATGTTATCGAAAACGTATCATCTCAAATTTCCCAGCCTCGATGCCGCACAGATTGCGGCTCCGTTCATCACCGAAATTCTGGGAAACGCGATCCCGGAATGTCATGTCTCGGGGCTTACCGTGATGATCGGCAAGGAAGGTGACATTTCCGTCAACCTGTTCTTCCCGGCCATCGCCGATCTCAAAACATTCGAGAAAAAGCATGGTGGTTTCATCGAAACCATGAAGAAGACCTTTTTGTTCCGATCGACCGGGTTCGACGGGGTGTGCATTTTCAACTTTGACGGCAATGCCGAAGACGCGGCCTGACGCTGGCTGACAAGCTGGCACGGAGGTTGCAGTCCACCAGTACCGGCGCAGCAGCGCCTGTATTGGAACAGGTCGGAAAGATCACAGGAACATGGCCATGGCGTTTCTTCAACGAACCCTTTGCGCATGGCGGTCGTCATGACAGCCAAGCTTGAACAAGGGTCTGAAAAAGCGACAGGTGATGTTCTTCTGCGCGTGTCTTCAGACAAGATCGGTCGACTGATGGATCTTGTCGGGGAATTGTCGCTCTCCGTCTCCGAAACCATCAACGCACCGGAACTGGCACATCTTGATCTGGTGGGCTTCGAAGCCGCCGCCCACCGCCTGTCGATGATCGTCAGCGAGGTGCAGGATGCCGCCAGCGAGCTGCGCCTGGTGCCGGTGGCCGAGGTGTTCCGCCGCCTCAAACGCATGGTGCGCGAGTTGCAGCGCGAAACCGGCAAGGACATCCGTCTTGAAATCCTCGGCGAAGACACCGCCATCGACAAGTTGGTGGCCGACCGTCTTTATGATCCGTTGCTGCACGTGGTCCGCAATGCCGCCGACCACGGACTGGAGCCCCCTGACGAGCGCGAAGCTGCGGGCAAGTCCCGCACCGGCACGCTGACACTGGCGGCAGCGCAGACCGGCAGCGAAGTCCGCATTCAGGTCATCGATGACGGGCGCGGACTCAATCGCGAGAAAATCCTCGCCAAGGCGCGCCAGAACGGTCTCTTCGGTCCGACCGAGGAACCCGATGACAACACCCTGTGGAAGGCGATCTTCGAACCCGGCTTTTCCACCGCCGAAACCGTCACCACCCTGTCAGGGCGGGGCGTCGGCATGGATGTGCTCAACACCACGATGGAAGCCCTGCGCGGCCGCATCGCGGTGACCAGTGAAGAAGGCAGCGGAACCACCGTGTCGCTGCACATCCCGGTGTCGCTGGCCTTTCTCGACAGTGTCATCCTGCGATTGGGCACACATCTCTTCTGCGTACCGATCGACGATGTCATAGAGATTGCCAAACCCGGCAATACCAACAAGCTGCACATCTCGGCGGAAAAAGGCACCGAGATGCTCTGGCTGCGCGACCGGTTCATCCCGGTCTGCCGGCTGGAACAGTTCTTTATCGGCATGCGCAAGGAAATACCGCCGCTCAACGACATGGTGTGCCTGGTCTTCGAGACCAGCACCGGCCCGATCGCCGTGCCCGTGGACGAGGTCATGGACCGCCAGCAGGTGGTGATGAAACCGCTCGAAGGCACGCTGAGCCGTATGCGTGCCAGCTGGGGATTTGCGCTTCTCTCCTCGGGGGAAGTGGCCATGGTGCTTGATTGCGAACGTCTTGTCGTCGGGGATCTCCCATGAGTGCCTCCGTTGATCAGGCAGGATTCGAACAGATCCGCACCTGGCTGAGCCAGCGGTGCGGCATCGCCTTTCCGCCATCGAAATCCGAACTTCTGCGGCAGCGCATGGAACGTGTGCTGCGGCGTTTCGAATTCGACAATCTCGACCGGCTGGCCGAGGAGCTGCTGTCGGCCGAGGCGCAGGATGTCGAACTCGCGGTGATGCACGCCGCTTCGATCAACCACACCTATTTCTTCCGCGAACCCGACGTTCTGGATCGCTTTGTCGACCTTGCCGTGCCGACGGTTCAGGCGCAGTCGAATACCCGCATCTGGTCCGCCGCCTGCTCGACCGGCGAAGAGGCCTATACGATCGCGATCATGCTGGCGGCCCGGTTGGGGCCTGCGGTGCTGAACAAGATCGACATCTTGGGTACCGACATCAGCGGTCCGGTTGTGGAACGGGCCGAGCTGGGGATCTTCCCGCAACGGCAGTTCTCACAGACCGATCCGCAGACCATCGCCCGCTGGTTCCGGCCCACCGGCATCGAACAGTATCAGGTGGTACCCGAGCTGCGCAATGTCTGCACCTTCCGGAGAATGAACCTGAAGGCGAGACCCTATCCCTTCACCCGTCCGTTCCAGTTCATATTCTGCCGCAACATTCTTTATTACTTTGACCAGAACGATCAGGCCGCAACGGTCGAGGCGCTGTACCACTGCCTCGAGCCCGGGGGGCTGCTGGTGACCTCAGTGACCGAGACCATCCGCGATCTGAACAACCGTTGGGAACCAATTTCCACTGGCATATACAGGAGAACGCAGTGATGTCCCGGTCGATGCGCCCCATCCGTGTTCTGATCGTCGACGATTCACAGGTGTTTCGCCGCTTTCTCGCCCGCGCCCTTACCGTGGACCCGATGATCGAGGTGATCGGCGAGGCCTCCTGTGCCGAATCCGCCAAGGCGATCCTCCGCGACCGGACACCCGATGTCATCACCCTCGACCTCGAGATGCCCGGCGAGGACGGTCTGGAATTCCTGCGCAACACCATCGTCGGGATGAAGATCCCCACCATTGTGATCTCCGGCAAAACCCAGCGCGGCACCCGTCTGTCGATCAAGGCGCTCGAGGCGGGGGCGCTCGATGTCTTTCCCAAGCCCCGCGGCATGGCACCGGGGCAGGCCGCGCATGAGGCGCTGGCGGATGTCGGAGCCCGGCTGAGAACGCTGGCCCGCGCACGTCTTGATTATCACCCGACCCCGGGCAAAAAACCCACGACCTCTTGGGCCGAGCCACAGGGCCGGGACTGGATCATCGCGATCGGGGCCTCGACGGGGGGCGTGCAGGCGCTTGGCGCGATGCTGCACATGATGCCGGTCAACTGCCCGCCGATCGTGATCGTCCAGCACATGCCCGAAGGTTTTACCGATGCCTTTGCCCGGCGGCTGAACCAAACCTGCGACATCGAAGTGCGCGAGGCGCAGCAGGGCGACCGTCCACGTCCCGGACTGGCGCTGATCGCGCCCGGCGGCGACCGGCACATGATTTTGCGCCGCACCGGCCAGCATGACCTCGAGGTCGATCTGGTCGAGGGCGATCCGGTCTGCTTTTCGCGCCCCGCCATCGACGAGCTGTTCCGCTCCGTCGCCGCCGCCGCGCCGCGGGCCTCGGCCGCAGTGCTGACCGGCATGGGCAGCGACGGCGCGCACGGTCTGCTCGCCCTGCGACGGGCCGGAGCACAGACCTTTGCGCAGGACCGGGCCTCCTCCGTCATCTACGGCATGCCGGCACAGGCCTGGGAAATCGGTGCCGCGATGGAACAGGTTCCGCTCGATCAAATGACAGCCCGCCTTCTGGCGTCGGTTGGCACATCTTCTGCAAATCCACACCTGGCAGGCGCAGCAGCACCCCAGAAAGTCTGAAAGGGAATACCGCATGACACAGCTCTCCAGTACCGACCATCAGCAGGCCGTCCCCGGACTTCAGGCTGAACTCTCCGAACCGATCGACACGATGTATCTCACCTTCCCGGTCGGCACCGAACTTTACGGTGTGTCGATCACCATGGTGACCGAAATCGTCGGCCTGCAGCGCATCATGAGCGTTCCGGACGTGCCGAATTACATCAAGGGTGTGATCAACCTGCGCGGCAAGGTGATCCCGCTGATGGATGTCCGCCTGCGCTTCGGCATCCCGGAAAAGGAATATGACGACCGCACCGTGGTGATCGTGCTGCAAGTCAACGACGCGCCCGTCGGGCTCATCGTCGATGGTGTCAATGAAGTGCTCGACATCCCCGACGACCACATCGACCGCGCCCACAGCTTCAGCAACAGCGGCGGACGCAGCCTCGTCAAGGGCCTGGGCCGCGTGGACGAGCGCGTTGCCATCCTGCTCGATGTCAGCCGCCTGGTCGAAGACGAAGAAATCGACATCTCGGATATTTCGGCGGGTCGCGCGTGACCCGTCCCGGGCCTCTGTAGGCCAACACGTATCAGACGGGCTGCCCCCGGCCCGCAAACCGCAATTGGAGTTGAACATGACGTATAAGGTGATGGTAGTGGACGATGCCGCGATGATGCGGCTCTACATTTCCAGCTTTCTGAATGCCCGAAAGGATTTCAAACTGGTGGCTCAGGCCGCCAATGGACAGGAGGCACTGGACAAGCTGCCGGACCATCCCGATCTCGACCTGATCCTGCTCGATATCGAGATGCCGGTGATGGACGGGCTGGAATTCCTGCGCCATGCCAAGCTCAAGACACGGGCCAAGATCTGCATGCTGTCCTCGGTGACGGTGCAAGGCTCGCCGCTGGCGGCAAAGGCACGTGAACTGGGCGCTGACGGCGTCGTTTCGAAGCCCTCGGGCACCGTATCCCACGACCTGGAAGAAAAGACCGGCGACGAGCTGACACGCGTCATGCGCGCGCTTGTCAACGCTTAAGGACTGGGCCGACCCCTAGCATACTGGTGACGCATGACCGATGAAATGGACGAAATCTGGGCCCTCTACGCCGATGACGGCGCGCAGGCTCTGGATGCAATGGAAACAACCCTCACCGAGCTCGAAGAGGATGCGCCCGAGGATGCGAAGGCGCAGATCGGTGCTTTGTTCCGCGCCGTCCATACGTTCAAAGGCAATTCGCGGGTTCTGGGTCTGGTGAATGTCGAACGGGTGGCGCATCTGGCCGAAGACCTGATCGGGCTGGTGCGGGATGAGGGTGTGCCGCTGACACCCGAGATCCTCGAACTGCTGATCCGCACCGGCGACATGCTGCGCGGTATGCTCGAGGAAACCGCGGATACGCGCGCCGACGTGGACCCCGGCCCCTCGGAAGGGCTGAAGGCGAACCTGCAGGAACTGATCGACCGGTTGACCGGCAAGGAACCCGAAGCAGCCCAGGACGCGGCAGAGCCCGAGGAGAGCGCGGCAGAGCCCGCAGCGGAACCGGTCGCCGAGGCCGAAGAGGCCACCGAAGACGACGACACCCCCGCCGAACCGGTTGCCGAAACCGCGCCGGAGGCAGAGGAGACGCCCGAAGCTGAGGACGCGCCGGAAGACGAGGCACCGTCCAAGGCGGCCGCCTTCGATCCCGGCCTGGCTGGCCTGCTGGACCAGCTTGATGGCGGCAGCGATTTCGACGACAGCTTTTTCGATGACGAGAGCGAAGACGCAGGTGCAGCGGACAGCGCCGAAGCCCCTGCGGAGGACGAAGAGGAAGGCGACACCCCGTCGGCCCCTGCGGTCGCAACCGTGGCCGAGGTGACCGAAGGCAAGCTTCAGACCATCGACCCGATGTACCAGAAGATCTTTGCCGACATGGCCACCGAGGCCATCGGCAAGCTTGCCGCGCTGATGGATGACTGGTCCGACGCCGACAGCCCTGCTGCGGCGCACAAGGCTGCCGATGGCCTGTGGTATGCGGCCGGGCAGATGTCCCTGTCGGACTGGGTCGCTCCGATGCAGGCCTATCTGGATGCCGGCACCCATGACAAGGACGCCACCGCGCATCTGCTCGAAGAGCTGCGCACGCTCTACAAAGAGAATGTCTCGAGCGAGGACAGCTCGGAAAGCCCCGACGCAGATCCGTCGGACAGCACCGATATCGCATCGATGTTCAAGGCGCTTGCCGAATTCTATCCCGAGCTTGCCGAACAGGGCATGGCGATGCGCAGCGACTCGCCGCGCGAAGACGCCGCGCGCCGCGATCTCTCGTCCCGGATCCGCAGCCTGTTCGAACCTTTCGAGTTCATCCGCCTGCTGGATGCTGTCGATGACCTGGCCACCGCCACCGCGGGCAGCGCCTATCAGGCCGCCGAGCTCTGTTTCTACGAGGAACTGCTCGCTGTCGAACGGACCGCGCCGAAAGACACCTTCTCGCAGGAGCTGGTTGCCCCCAGCAAGATCCTCGGGGCCTGGTGTTCGGACCACGTGTTCGAAACCCTTCAGGCGCTGCGACAGGGGCTCGACGATCGCAGCCGGTCCGGCAATGAGTGGTTCCCCGAATTCGAGACGCTGATGCGTCAGGTCCACCACGCCTGTCTGAACTTCAAGATCGACACTGCCTCGCAGCTGACCATGTCGCTGATCGACCTGTTCTCGCGCATCCGCATCGAGAACCAGACGCCGGATGTGATCCTGCTGCAGATGGGTCGCGGCTACGTCGATACGATGGAGCTGGTGTTCGACGCGCTGGACCAGGGTGACACGCCCGACACCTCGCGCATCGAACAGATGTTCGAAGAGGCGTCGAATGTCTGCTTCGTCGCCAGCGGTGTGGTCACCGCCAAAAGCATCGAGACCCGACTGGGGCTGCCGCCGGAATTCCACCGCGTCATGTCGCCGGAAAGCGCCAAGAACGCCCATATCGCGATCGAGGATGGGCTGCACTTCTACGTGTTGCGCGCTGACATCAACGACGATGACGCGCTGGCGCAGGGGTTCTTCGAATGGATCACCTCCGGCATTGTCCAGATGATCACCAACGTCACCGTCTTCCTCGACAATGCCACGATGTTCGACTTCCTCGTGGCCTCCTCGCTGGAAGAAGACCGGATGATGGAGCGTCTCACAGCGCTTGATCCGTCGGGGCGCAAGCTGTCGATGGTGCGGGCACTGGAAGTGAAGGACGCGGTCGAAACCGAGGCACCGGACTCTGACGGCATGGAGATCAGTTTCGGGGGCGACGCCTCCGACAGCCTGGCCCTGCTCGAAGCGGTAGGGGCGATCTCGGCCAGCCACGCGCTTGTCGATCACGAGCTGGAACAGCTCTCGTCGGAAGATGTCGTGCGCGAAATCTTCGACGCGATGCGCGATGCCGGACTGGGCTCGATCGACGACAAACTGCGTGGCTTGCTGCGCGACCGGCTGGAAAGCTACAGCGCCCGAATCCAGGAGATCAGCGAAGCCAGCGCTCAGCTGTCCTCCGAACTGTCACATCTGCAACAGCAGAGCATGGCCCAGCGGTCACGTCCCGCCGAAGTGCTGCTGCGGCCGCTCAAGGCCTATGTCAACACCCAGGCCAAGAAACGCGGCAGCGAAGCCGGCGTGACCTATGTCGGCGGCGATGTGGTGCTGGATCAGATTCTGATCGAAGAACTGCGCGATCTGCTCAAGGCCATCGTCACCAGCCGTCTGGACGCCGCACATCCCGCCACCCGCTTCCACATCTCGATTGAGGCGGAAAGCGATCATGTCCGGCTGGAAGTCACCGACAACAGCCCCAGCGCGGCAGAGGATCCGGCGCTAGACCGCCTGCGGCTCGATCTCAAGCGCCGCAAGGGCGACCTGCGCAGGGTGGCACTGCCCGCCGGTGCCGGAACCCGGTTCCACCTGCGTGTGCCGCAGCATCTGATCGTGCTTGACGGCATGGTGGTACGGATCGGTCGTATCCGCTACGTACTGCCGATCGACGCCATCCAGCGTATCCTCGAAAGCGACCGCCTGCTGCCGGTGACCGCCGCCACCAATATCCAGATGCTGAATCTGGGTGAGGAAGGCCTGATCCCGGTGCATCCGCTGTCAGCCTGGTCGCCCCCCGAAAAGGGCAATTCGCATCTCTATGTCATCGTCGCCAGCAGCGGCGAGCGCATGGCCATCCCGGTGGACGAGCTTCTGGGGCAACAGCTGGTCAAGCTGCGCCCGCTTCAGGGTGTGCTCTCTACAGTCAAGGATATGAGTGGCATCGCCGTTCTGTCCGGTGGCGAGGTCGGCATGGTGGTCGCGGTCAGCGCGCTGGCCTCTTCGGTCCGCGCCGCCTGACACGTCGGCTTTCTTCCCCGTCATGCAAGACGGCCCGGCCTGTGACAGGCCGGGCCGTTTTCAGTTTGCGACCTGTTCTCTGAGGATAGAGGCGGTGAGGGAGATGAGGAGGTAGATGCCGGAGAAGACGAGGAAGGTCAGCAGGGTGTTCTCGAAGGCGCGGGGGTAGCTTGGGTCCTGAGCGGCG
>JAUIDM010000550.1 GCA_030428915.1 Alphaproteobacteria bacterium
GACCAGCTGGTCTGCGCGGATCGTTCCCGTCAGATTCGGACGTTCACCCGCGGTTGTGAGCAGCAGGTCGCCGGTGAGCCGGTTGTCATCAAGCACCAGCGCCGCCGAGGTCAGACGCAGCCGGCGATCCTCTGTCCAGTTCACATCGCCCTCGACCGAGATATTGCTCCGCCCGAATCCCTGCGGCAGCTCGGGGGCCGAGGTTCCGGCCAAAGTGGCGATGGCGGCCATATCCGACAGATCGGCCCCAAGATGACCATCGGCAACCGGCGGGATGATCCCCGCATCGCCCGCAAACTCGAATGTCGATCTGCCGACCCCGCCCTGCAGCTTTATCGGCACCGCGCCGCCATCCAGAAGCGCCGTCAGCGATGCCACGGTGCCGACGGCGGTGATCCTGACGCCGTTCACTGTCGCGGCCAGATCCAAGTCCGCCGGTCCATCGGACGCGGGCAAAGCAACGTCAAGGTCGACCGCATCCAGCACCTGGTGCAACCCGGCGCCATGATCGGTATAGCTCAGCCGGCCGCCCTGCACGGTTCCCTTGTCGAGCGTGAGCCTGTCGAGGCCAAAGCCACCACCATCCGCAGCACCGCTCGCGGCACTCTCCCCGCTGCTCGTCTCCCGTTCGGCCCGGCCAGACTTGGCAGGCGTGAAATCCCAGTTCGCACGCCCGTCCGCTGCCCGCTCCAGCCGGATCACGGGAGCGATGACATCCACCGCGCGGATCGCGACATCGCCCCGGATGAGAGCCTGCGGGTCAAGCCCGATCGACATCGATTCTGCTTCCAGCATCGGACCGGACTCGGACCAGTCGGCATTGGCGACCGACACGCCTTCCACGCGCGCGCCGATCTGCGGCCAGAAGGACGGGCGGACCTTGCCGCTGATCGTCAGCGTGCGGCCCGTCGCCTGCTCGAATTGCGCCGCCGCGATGCGTGCGACCTGTTCCGATGGGACGAGGAACAGAGCCACGACCGCCAGAATGGCCAGCATAAGAAGCGTGAGGAAAACCCGAATGATCCAACGCATGCCTGCCTCTTCGCCTCTGTGTCCGTGACGCGAGTCTAGGTTCGCGCCGAGTCGCGCACAAGGCCCGGAACCGGCCCCGCATCGCGCAGGCGGGTTGAATTAAATCAAACGTTTGATTAAAGTGTCAGGCGACTCAGTTGGAGCGTACATGACCAGCAAACCGAAAGCCCCGACCGGTACCGCCGCAGACCTGATAACTGCCGGGCTCAAACTCTTTGGCGCTCAAGGATTCGCCGCAACATCGATCCGCGAGATCGCGGCCGAGGCGCAGGCAAATATCGCCTCGATCGCCTACCATTTCGGCTCAAAGGACGGGCTGCGCCTTGCCTGCGCTGCCGAGGTCGCAAGACGTCTGGGCGGGGTTCTGAAAGCTTCGGCCCAATCGCAGCCCGACACGCCTCAGGCGGCCGAAATGCAGATGGAAATGATCCTGCGCACCATGACCGCTTTCGTCATCACCTCGCCCGACGCGGAAACGCTGATCCCCTTCATGCTGCGCGAAATTGGCGAGAACGGCCCGGTGCTCGACACCGTCTACGCGGCGATGATCGAACCGATGCACCGCCGTTTCTGTGCGCTCTGGGCCGTCGCAACCGGGCAGGAGGCAGAAAGCGACAGAACCAAACTCGTGGTTTTTTCCCTGATCGGACAGGTGCTCTATTTCCGCATCGGCCGTCCCATCGTCACCCGCCGCCTCGGCTGG
>JAUIDM010000195.1 GCA_030428915.1 Alphaproteobacteria bacterium
CGAAAACAGACCCTTACGGGGAGGGCGCATACGCTTTCCTCTCACATTCTGGTACAGAAGCAGTACTCGATTGGGTGAGAATGGCGAAACTCAAACCGGATGACCCGATGTTGACGACGTCGCAACTTAATGGTCGGATGCATTCGCTGGACCCCGCAACAATATCGCGCATCATGAAGCGCTGCACCGGACGTAAAGATGTGTCGGCTCACTCAACACGCGTGGGCGGTGTGCAAGATGCTTTCCGGATCGGTTGTGACTTGTCGTCCATCATGGTCGCAGGGCGCTGGACGTCACCGGAAATGCCCGCCCGTTATGGTCGGAGAATACTCGCGAGCCAGTCAGCTGCCGCAAGGGTCTCAGCCGAACTCGGGAACGAGACTTGATGCGCTGAGACGGGCATTCTCCTAACCACGACCCGTTGGTTTTAGAAGATATACAGGATTTCTGGGCAATTTCTGCCAGCGCGTCACTTGCACCTTGGCTGATCTTGTGACCCAGACGGGCGGCCCGACCGAGGTCGATACTAGGACGGTACTGGCGGCGCTGGGGGGGGGGGCAACGTGACGGATCAACGACGCAAATAAGTCGCCTAATTCTCGCGGTCTTGCGTTCCACGAAACGTTGTAGGCCTTCGAGGCCAAGCAGGAACTCCCGGTCAGCGAGCGAGAACTTCCGCATCAGCCCGCGCTTGCGCAGGCGGTCGATGTTCTCCGACAGGACATAGTTGGGACCGTAGATGATCCTGAGGCAGTCGCGGCCGCGCACCTTCCTGGCGGGCTGGTCCGGGCCCTTCTCGCCTTTCACCACGATGGCGTTGGGTTTGAAGACCATGCCCTCGCCGCCCGTGCCCGTATGGTCGAGCTAGGCTGTCGGGGTTTCTTGCATGTCAGGCAGAAGAGCTGATCTGGCTGCAGGCGCACTCTTGCCTTGGCGGAGCGGTTCTGCAGGAACTCCCGCAGGGCTTCTCCCAGGATGAGATAGGGTCGTTCAGACTTCATGACGGGCAGCCCCGCCTTTATCCAGGCGCGGACTGCCCCGATGGAAACACACAAGGCTACTGCGGCTTCCTCAATCGTGTAGGTTCGCGCGGCCCGGATCGACCTGGGGTTTGGGCGCTTAGCCATGGCAGGTCTCCCCCTGCAAGGGAGATGGCTGATCCCGACTCATTGAGCCGTGCCTTTGGACTTCAGAGCCTCCCAGGCTTCAATTTCAGACAGCTTCCACCTCGTGCAGCCGGGGGAAAGCTTGATCGGGCGCGGGAAAGTCGGGTCTTCTCGCACCCAGCGACGCGGTGTCAGATGATGGACGCCGAAGCGTTCACCGATCTGCCGGTCGGAAAGGTAAGTCTCGGGCATCTAGCGTCTCCGTGCTTGCTATTGCACCGAGATACGAAGCCGTGCTGCGGCGGAAAATTTGGGGAAGTCCAACTAACCCTGGGGACGATCAACTTCCCCCCCGTCCTTGTTCACAATCTTCCCGCCCAGGATTGCCATTTCCAAGCCTTGCTGAATCCAGTGAAGAAGGCCGTTTTCCGGCACGAGGACAGGCGCATGGCCCAATTCGGCAGGAAAGTACGTCTTGACGTCCCAAAGGTTCCAGCTGCTCACATCAGTCGTCTCTTCGAGTGTGACTTGGATTGATGCAGAAGTCTGGATCATTGCGCCGACGACTTCGGGCGGTTGGTCCCAGATGTGAAGATGTTCGAGATATCCACTGGCGGATACCCGCGCAGCGCAGATATGGGCGACACTTCGATAACGGCGAAAGAGACGTGCAAGCGTCGCGGCATCCCCCGTTACGGGCTTCACCTTTTCCTTGCCGGTTGGGTCGAGACCAGAGCGCCAAGTGATCGCACCAAATTCGCACGCACTGTAAGATGCCACAATGGAAGCGCGATTCAGGCTTGGCCTATATCCATTTGCCTTTAGCACGATGAATGCAAGCGCAACCAAACCGACTCCGAAAAGCTGCGCGGTTCGATTCTCGATCATCTGGGCCGTTGCCTGAAAAATCTCGGACGGTCTGTATTCGCCTTCCGGCACCCGCAGGAACTCGTCCTTTTCAAGCCATGCGATGAAGTGAGCCTGCGCCTGATCCCGGGGGCTTTCGGGAAAAAAGCAGACAGACATGAGGCGGTGGTAGGCGTCTTCGACGGGATGGATACCGTCTTCGGAGAGAATGATATGCCGCACGCTCAGAGCCTCACGACATTGGACGCCTTGGGAACTGCGGACAAGAATTCCCCCCATTCCTTCATCATCCGACGCCGCTTTTCGATCATGTCGCCACGCCGATAAGCAGCTTCCACGGCATTGCTGATCCGGTGCGCCAGCGCAATTTCGGCCGTTTCACCGGGAAAGTGAGTCCGCTCGGCCACCCAATCGCGGAAAGTCGATCTCAGTCCGTGAGGAACGGCAGGACGTTTTGAAACTCGGTCGAGAAAGCCGCTACCACCGTCAGAAATATCGGCATCGTTCATCCGACGCATGACCGACGAAACGGTCATATCGGAAAGTGGGCCGCCCCTTGCGGCGGGAAACACAAGCGGGTTGTCCTTGAGGCGGGGAAGGCTTTCGAGCAGTGCCAATGCATCGGGCGTTAGCGGGACGCGATGTTCCCGACCCATCTTCATCCTAGCGGCGGGAACAATCCAAAGGGCATTGTCCAAGTCAATTTCATCCCACGTTGCCCCCCGCACATCACTTGACCGCGCCGCCGTCATCGTGAGGAATTCAAGCGCCCGCGCTCCCATCCCTTCGCGGGTCTTGAGGGCGGTAAACCAACGCGGCGCATCGTCAATAGTCAGGGCGGGATGGTTTTCTTCCTTGGCGATCTTGGATGGCGCGGGTAGCAGTTCCTTGAGGTTTCCCGCCCAGCGCGCCGGGTTGTCGCCCTTGCGGTGTCCCGCAACGGTCGCCCACGACAAGACGCTTTCGATCCGTCCGCGCAGCCGTGAAGCGGTTTCGGTTTTCTCGGTCCAGATCGGCTGCAACACACGCAAAACGTCCTGCACTTCGATATCCTGCACCAGCATCTTGCCCAGCACGGGAACGGCATATTGCTCCAGCGTGTTTCGCCATTGCTGGCGGTGCTTGGCATTCTTGAAGGCATCCAGCTTCGCAGAAAGGTAGCTATCGGTTGCCTTTTCAAAAGTTAGACCTCGCCCTGCAGAAGCCGACAGAGCAGCCTTTGCTGCCTTCCGTTCTGCCACGGGATCAATACCCCGCTCGATCTTGTCGCGCGCCTCACGGGCCTTTTCACGGGCTTGTGCAAGGGTGACGCTCGGGAAGCTGCCCAAGCCAATGTCGCGCCGCGTCTTGCCCACCGTCGTTCGAAGTATCCAGGAGCGCCCGTCACCCGGAGTGATCTGCAGGTAAAGCCCTGTCACGCCTCCGACCGCGAAAAGCGCATTTCCCTTGCCTGATGGGTGCGAAAGGTTGCGCACCTCCAACGCTGACAATTCGGCGGCAACTTTCGGCATCTCAATCTACCCATCATCCAGCCCAACGCAAAGAATGTAATTCTTCGCATCGGATCGCACAAGGATGCATAGACGCATTAATTGTTATTATATGTATTACAGTTACTTAGTGGCCATATGCGCATCTGAACTCATGTCGATGAATTGGTTTCGTGGCGGGCTGTCTCTCCGCCATCCTTTCTTGACAGCTTCCGACTCGGCTGCCTTTCCGGCCGTCACATGACTGCCATCGGGACATGCTGCGTGGTGGTTTGCCGAAAAGGATGGCTGTGGCGGATAGGAAGCGTTTCGTCGGCGGCCGGACTCGGGCGTACCCGAGGCTCGGCTGATCCGACCCGCCGGACAACGAAAAAACCCCGGGGCGTGAACCCCGGGGCCCGTCCCTGAAGGGAGTGTTTCGCGGATTACTCGGCGATCGTGCCGGCTTCCTGAGCGGCCGCCAGTTCGTCGGCGTCAACCTCACCGTCGGCATTCGCGTCGATGGCCGCGAAGGTTTCGGCGGTCATGTCGGCGTAAGCAGCGGTCAGTTCTTCGATCGAGAAGGTGCCGTTGCCGTCGGTATCGGTGACGACGGTCTGGGCATTGGCAGCGGCGGCGAAAGCGGCAACGGCGCCGAGGGCCAGAACGAACTTTTTCATCTTCTTTTACTCCATAAGGGCATTCGCCCTAGAATCAGTGGCTTACCCGCCACCGCGCGTTATTTGGGACGGAAGGTGCGATCACGCAAGTGGGGTGACAGGGGCATTGAGGGCGCCATGAACCCATGGGCAGAAAGGCGCCGATGCGGATATGCGTTCTATGCATTGTTGCGGCGGTTTACCGCCTGCTGGCCGCGTCGGCACCGCCCCGGACGTGACCCGTTTTCCATGCGAAAGAAAATCGGGGGGCCGAAGCCCCCCGTCAAAGTTTCGCCGTTCAGGCTCATCCTTCATACCGCTCGGTTTTCTGCCTGCGGCCTGAACGTCGTCGGGGGCGAGCGCACCCGCCCCGGAACTGGTCACCGGAGTGACCGGTAGTCGCTGTCCCTCGTCAGCTGCACCCCGAGGTTCCCCCGCAGGTGTTGCACTTCATGCAGGTCCCGTTGCGCACCAGCGTGTAGTTGCCGCATTCGCCGCAGGGATCGCCCTCATATCCCTGCATCTTGGCCTTGGTGCGGGCGTCCATCGTGACAGTGCCCGTGGCGATGGCGGTCGTTGACGTAGCCGCCACCGCCTGCGCCGTCACCGGGACCAGCGTGTTCAAGGCCGCGACCGGATCGCCGGAAAGCGCCATGGCGCCCACGCCCCCTTGCAGCACGATCAGTTCCTGCGGCAGGCGCTTGCGCATGTAGCCGGTGGAGGCGACCTGCTTCAGCACTTCCAGCGACTTCGATGCGGCATTGTCGCTGACCTCGGACAGGTTCGACTTGCCCTCATCCGCGCCGCCGCCGAGATCGTCGAAGGTCGCGCCTTCCGGCTTCACATGGGCAAGGTCGGTTCGGTCGAGGTACGAAATCGCCAGTTCGCGGAAGATATAGTCGAGGATCGATGTCGCCTGCTTGATCGAGTCATTGCCCTGCACCATTCCGGCCGGTTCGAATTTGGTGAAGGTGAAGGCGTCGACGAATTCCTCCAGCGGCACGCCGTATTGCAGACCGACCGACACCGCGATGGCGAAGTTGTTCATCATCGCGCGGAAGCCCGCGCCTTCCTTATGCATGTCGATGAAGATCTCGCCCAGCGCGCCATCCTTGTATTCGCCGGTGCGCAGATAGACCTTGTGACCGCCGACGATGGCTTTCTGGGTATAGCCCTTGCGCCGTTCGGGCAGCTTTTCGCGGTGCGACTTCACCACTTCCTTGACGACGATCTTTTCGACGATCTTCTCGGCCAGCACGGCGGCCTTTTCCTGTGCCGACCCGGTCGCCAGGATCTCCTCGGCCTCCTCGTCGTCCTCGACCAAAGCCGCCGCAAGGGGCTGGCTGAGTTTCGAGCCGTCGCGGTAGAGCGCATTGGCCTTGATGCCAAGGGACCACGAGAGCTCATAGGCGGCGAGCGTGTCCTCGATGGTCGCGTTGTTCGGCATGTTGATCGTCTTGGAGATCGCGCCGGAAATGAAGCTCTGCGCCGCCGCCATCATGTAGATGTGGCTGTCGACGCTGAGGAAGCGCTTGCCCTTCTTGCCGCAAGGATTGGCGCAGTCGAAGACAGAGTAGTGCTTCGGGTCCAGATGCGGCGCGCCTTCCAGCGTCATCGTGCCGCAAACGTGGTCATTCGCCTCTTCAACCTGACGGCGGGTGAAGCCGAGGTGACGGAGGAGATCGAAGGTCGGGTCGTTCAGTTTTTCGGCAGGGATACCAAGGGTTTCCGTGCAGAACTTCTCACCCAGCGTCCACTGGTTGAAGACAAACCGGATGTCGAAGGCCGAGGGCAGGGCCGCCTCGATCTTGTCCAGTTCCGCCTGACCGAAACCGTGGCCGATCAGCGATGTATGGTTGATGCCGGGGCAGTTGCCCAGGCTCGCGTGACCCACGGCGTAGGCGATGATCTCTTCGATCTCGGCCGATCCATAGCCCAGCGTTTCCAGCGCCGCCGGAACCGACCGGTTGATGATCTTGAAGTAACCGCCCCCGGCGAGTTTCTTGAACTTCACCAGCGCGAAGTCCGGTTCGATTCCCGTGGTATCGCAATCCATCACCAGACCGATGGTCCCGGTCGGCGCGATGACGCTCGTCTGCGCGTTGCGATAGCCGTTTTTCTGGCCCAGTTCCAGCGCCTCATCCCAGGCGGTTTTCGCAAGAGAAACAAGGCTTTGATCAGGGCAGTTCGCGTGATCCAATGCCACTGGCTTCACGGCCAGATCTTCGTAGCCATCCACATTGCCGTGGGCCGCATTGCGGTGGTTGCGGATCACGCGCAGCATGTGATCGGCGTTGCGGGTGTAGCCCGGGAAGGCGCCAAGTTCGCCCGCCATCTCGGCCGAAGTCGCATAGGCGATGCCGGTCATGATCGCCGTCAGCGCACCGCAAAGCGCGCGACCCTCATCCGAATCGTAGCCATAGCCCATGTTCATCAAGAGGCCGCCAATATTGGCGTAGCCGAGGCCGAGCGTGCGGTAATCGTAGCTGCGCTGCGCGATCTCCTTCGACGGGAACTGCGCCATGAGCACCGAGATTTCCAGCGTCACGGTCCAAAGGCGGGTGGCGTGAACATAGGCCTCGGCGTCGAACTTGGCGTCCTTGTAGAAGGTCAGAAGGTTCATCGAGGCGAGGTTGCAGGCCGTGTCGTCAAGGAACATGTATTCCGAGCACGGGTTGGAGCCGCGGATCGCCCCGTCCTCCGGGCAGGTATGCCAGGCGTTGACCGTGTCGTGGAACTGGATACCCGGATCGGCACAGGCCCAGGCGGCGTGACCGACCTGTTCCCAAAGCTCGCGGGCCTTCACGGTCTTGGCGACCTTGCCGTCGGTGCGGCGGATAAGCTCCCAGTCGGCATCGTCCTTGACCGCCTTCAGGAAGGCGTCGGTCACGCGAACGGAGTTGTTGGAGTTCTGGCCGGATACCGTCGCATAGGCCTCTGAATCCCAATCGGTGTCATAGGTCGGGAATTCGATCGAGCCATAGCCCTGCTTGGCGTAGTCCAGAACGCGTTTGACGTAGGTTTCGGGGATCGCGACCTTCTTGGCCGCGCGGATCGCCGATTTCAACGCCTCGTTCTTCGCCGGGTCAACCGCATCTTCGCTCGAGCCGTCCCATTGACGGATCGCTGCGAAAATCTCGTTCAACTGGCGTTCGTGGATCTTGGAGCCTGCGACCAGTGCCGCGACCTTCTGTTCCTCGATGACCTTCCAGTTGATGAAATCCTCGATATCCGGGTGATCCATGTCGCAGATCACCATCTTCGCCGCGCGGCGTGTGGTGCCGCCCGACTTGATCGCGCCTGCCGCGCGGTCGCCGATCTTGAGGAAACCCATCAGGCCAGATGACTTGCCGCCGCCCGACAGGGGTTCGTTCGCGGCGCGCAGCGAGGAGAAGTTGGTGCCGGTGCCAGAGCCATATTTGAACAGCCGCGCCTCACGTACCCACAGGTCCATGATGCCGCCATCCTGCACCAGATCGTCCGAGATCGACTGGATGAAGCAGGCATGCGGCTGGGGGTGTTCATAGGCCGAGTTGGACCGCGTCAGTTCACCCGACTTGTAGTCGACATAGTAGTGCCCCTGCCCCGGCCCGTCGATGCCGTAGGCCCAGTGCAAGCCGGTGTTGAACCATTGCGGGGAGTTGGGTGCTGCCATCTGTTCGGCCAGCATGAAGCGCATTTCATCGTAGTAGGCCTTCGCGTCGGCCTCGGTCGAGAAATAACCGCCCTTCCAACCCCAATATGCCCAGGCGCCTGCGAGACGGTCAAAGACCTGCTTGCCCGAGCTTTCACCGGTAAATCTCTGGTCCTCCGGCAACTCGGCCAGACCGTTATCATCCGGTACCGAGCGCCACAGGAACTCGGGCACGCCCTTTTCCTTCACCTTCTTCAGCCGCGCCGGGACGCCGGCCTTGCGGAAGTATTTCTGAGCCAGAACATCGGAGGCCACCTGACTCCAGCCCGCGGGTACTTCGACACTGTCGTTCCGGAACACGACCTTGCCGTCGGGATTGCGAATCTCCGACGTGGTCGTACGGAATTCGACCTCGGCATAGGCGTCTTTACCTGCCTTCGTGAATTTGCGTTCGATTTTCATCTGCCCCGTCCTTTGTTTACCAGGCGGCGCGCCTTTGTAGGCGTCTTGCCGCTATTCCCGCCAAACGGGGCTCAATCAGGGACGACAGTTCCCGTCGCGGCAGATGCGCCTGCCGCGTCGCAAAGCCGCTTTGACGCAGCCAGATCTGGAAT
>JAUIDM010000551.1 GCA_030428915.1 Alphaproteobacteria bacterium
CGTTCCTGGCGCGCGCGGGCGATGTCTTCGCCGATCAGACCGCGATCGTCTATCGCGGCACCCGCCGGAGTTATGCCGAATACCGCGACCGGGTCGGCCGGCTGGCCTCCGCCCTTGTTGCGCGGGGTGTGCAGCCGGGCGATGTCGTGGCGACTCTTCTGCCCAACGTCCCCGCGCAGGCGGAAGCGCATTTCGGCATACCCGCCGCGGGCGCCGTTCTGAATACGATCAATACACGGCTCGACGCCGACACGGTCGGCTATATCTTCGGTCACGGGCAGGCGAAAATCGCACTGGTCGATACCGCCCTTCTGCCTCTGGCGGAGGCCGCGATTGCCGAAATGGAGGGTTCGGGGCCCGAGATCATCGAGGTCGCCGACCCCGCCGCCGGATTTGAACCAAGCGGGCGTTACATGGAATACGAGGCGCTGCTCTCGCAGGGCGATCCCGCTGCTGCCTGGATCATGCCCGAGGATGAATGGGAAAGCCTGTCGCTCAACTACACCTCCGGCACGACCGGGCGGCCGAAGGGCGTCGTCTACCACCATCGCGGCGCCTATCTGCTGGCCATGGGTACGGCCGTCACCTGGGCGGTCGGCATCCGGCCGGTCTACCTGACCATCGTGCCCTTGTTTCACTGCAATGGCTGGTGCCACACTTGGATGATGCCGGCCGTCGGCGGCACGCTCGTTTGCTGCCGCGATGTAACGGCCAAGAATATCTACGACGCCATCGCCGATGAGGGTGTGACCCATCTGGGGGGCGCGCCCATCGTCCTGAATTCCATCATCAATGCGAAGCAGTCTGATCGCCGTGCCTTCGACCATGTGGTAGAGGTCTTTACCGCCGGTGCCCCCCCGCCCGCCGCGACACTCGCTGCCATCGAACCTCTCGGCTTCCGCGTGACGCAGGTCTACGGCCTGACCGAAACCTATGGCCATGTCACCGAGTGTCTGTGGCACTCCCGCTGGGACGGCCTGACACAGGACGAGCGCGCCTCGATCAAGGCCCGCACGGGTGTCCTCATGCCGTTCATGGAGGACATCAGCGTCCATGACGAGAAAGGGGTGCCTGTGCCCCGCGACGGACAGACGCTCGGCGAGATCGCCATTCGCGGCAACGCGGTGATGAAGGGGTATTACAAGAACCCGAAGGCGACCGAGGAAGCCTTCAAAGGCGGGTACTTCCGCTCGGGCGACATCGCCTTCCAGCATGAGGATGGCTATATCAAGATCACCGACCGCGCAAAGGACATCATCATCTCCGGCGGGGAAAACGTCTCGTCGGTCGAGGTCGAGGGTGTTCTGGCGCATCATCCCGCCGTTTCGCTCTGCTCGGTCGTGGCCAAGCCGGACGACAAATGGGGCGAGGTGCCCTGTGCCTTTGTGGAACTGAAAGAAGGCGCTGTGGCCGATGAGGCCGAGCTCATCGCGTTCGCCCGCGCGCGGCTGGCGGGGTTCAAGACACCTAAACATGTTGTCTTCTGCGACCTTCCGAAGACCTCGACGGGCAAGGTGCAGAAATTCGAGCTGCGGGCACGGGCGAAGGAGATGTGACACCGGTCCGCTGTCCCGGCATCGCCGCCGGGTCTTTCGATTGGACCCATTTCGACGATGACGCAGGCAGACAAGAAAACGGCGCTCGGCGCCTTTCCCTTCCCTGTCAAACCGCTAAAGTCCCCCGGACCCTTTGGACCCGGACCCGGATATGAGCAACGATCCCCT
>JAUIDM010000552.1 GCA_030428915.1 Alphaproteobacteria bacterium
ACCATCGCTGCTCTCGCGTTGCGGGCGGAAATCTTAGCCCCGACTTCGTTCTTGCGGATGTTCTCGAACCGAATGGGTTTGAGCACGTGGATGCGGTCGATCACCCAGCGGATCGCCGGCTTCCAGTGCACCGCCTCCAGGATACCGCGAGCGGCCGAGGGTGTTATCGCGTCATAGGAAACACGCTCGACCTTCATCTCGGGGCGTGTGAAACAGGCAAATGCGCCCCAGACATGCAGTTTTACGCCGTGTGTCAAGACATCCTCCTTATGCGATCATAATCCCCAGCTCCTCCGGGTTCTCCGCTGAAAATCCCGCCGCCTCGTCGTAGAGTCGGGCATTGTCCAGAACTACGAACTGGTCCTCGAACTCCTCAGGGCGCATGACATGCGCCGCCCCGACGCGCAGAAGCTCATGCCGGATCCGCGGCGGAACCGATACCGTGTAGCGCTGCATTGCCCGCGCAATCGCGCCCGGATACTCGCCGTACTCAAGGTGCTGTCGAGCCTGGGTATCCATGCCGTAGGGGCCCACGCCGATGATCAGCGGGCGCGTGACTTCCTCTATCAGCCGGAAATCATGGGCGATGTCGGCAAAGGGAAAATCGAGCCGGTTGCCCGACTGGTTGATCCTCCTCATGATCCCGCGACTGTCGAGATCGGCGTCGCGATCCCAGTAGAGCCTTTTGAAGTAGGCGCGCACGGCCTCGGGGCTGAGCGGGTCTTCAGCATGGGCGCGTAGGATGTCGCGAGCGATCTCGGCGTTTTGTTGCAATTCCGGCGGGGGCGGAAAGCCTTCCTCGGGCTCGAACACATGTACCTGCCCCAGCCGGTTGCCCTTGCCCTCGCGGTTGCAGCGACCGGCCGCCTGAACGATGGAGTCGAGCCCCGCCACGGCGCGCCAGACCTCGGGAAAATCCAAATCCACTCCCGCCTCGACCAGCGCCGTGGAGATGAGCGGGCCGTCAAATCCGTCGCGAACCTTAGCCAGCACGTCGCGCCGGTGCGCAGCAGTCATGTTGGTGCTCAGATGCAAGGCGTTGCCGCGGCCCAAGAGATCATAAATCGCCCGTGCCTGACGCTTGTTGTTTACAATCACCAGCGCCTTGCGCCCGGCCACCCGTGACGCTAGGTCATCGTTTCCAAGCGGCCCGAAAAACCGAGCCTCCACCCGTTTCAGGCGGCGGTAAAGCTCGACTGGGTTAGGCGCGATTTCGCGCGTTTCTTCTGCCGGGATTGCCTCGGACGCGCGCAGCCCGTCGGCGTCGCGAACAGCCGGCTGCGTCGCGGTAGCCAGCACCACCGAGCAGCCATAGCCGCGCACCAACTCCTTTATCGCCGCAAGGCACGGGCGCAAGTAATTTATCGGCAATGCCTGCGCTTCATCAAGTACGATCACCGAGCGGGCAACGTTGTGCAGCTTGCGGCATTTCTGCGTACTGTTGGCAAATAGGCTCTCGAAGAACTGTACGGCCGTTGTAACCACCACCGGGCGATCCCAGTTCTGTGCTGCAAGTTTCATTCGTTCGGCCTGTGTCTCGTCGGCGAATGTGGTTTCTGCGTCGAAGGGGCGTTGTTGCAGAACTCTCGCCGTGAAGGATTCACATCGTGAATCCATTCGGTTAGACGGGCAACATGAGCAAGCCCAAGCCCGCCCGCTACCGCACCACCAACTGGTCCGCCTACAACGCTGCGCTCAGGAAGCGCGGGTCACTGCT
>JAUIDM010000196.1 GCA_030428915.1 Alphaproteobacteria bacterium
CGACCGGCGCAAGTCGCGTCGGATCATGGTCGGCAACGTGCCGGTGGGCGGTGACGCGCCGATCACGGTCCAGACGATGACGAACACGATCACCTCTGACGTGAAGGCGACCGTGGAACAGGTGCAGCGCGCGGCAGGGGCGGGGGCCGACATCGTTCGCGTGTCGGCGCCGGACGAGGCTTCGGCGAAGGCGTTGCGCGAGATCGTGCGGGAAAGCCCAGTGCCGATCGTCGCCGACATTCATTTCCATTACAAGCGCGCGATCGAAGCAGCTGAGGCGGGCGCGGCCTGTCTTCGCATCAATCCGGGTAATATCGGCGCGGCAAGCCGCGTGCGCGAGGTGGTCAAGGCCGCGAAGGATCACGGATGTTCGATCCGCATCGGCGTCAATGCCGGAAGCCTTGAAAAGCATCTTCTCGACAAATATGGCGAACCCTGCCCGGATGCGATGGTCGAAAGCGGGCTCGACCATATCAAGTTGTTGCAGGACAACGACTTTCACGAGTTCAAGATTTCGTGCAAGGCCTCTGACGTGTTCCTCGCCGCCGCCGCCTATCAGCAACTTGCGGAGGCAACAGATGCACCAATTCACCTTGGAATCACTGAGGCTGGCGGGCTGATGTCCGGAACCGTCAAGTCGGCTGTCGGGCTCGGCAACCTCCTTTGGGCCGGGATCGGCGACACGATCCGGGTTTCCCTCTCGGCCGATCCGGTCGAGGAGGTGAAGGTCGGCTATGAAATTCTGAAATCGCTGGGGCTCAGGACGCGCGGCGTGCAGATCATCTCCTGTCCGTCCTGCGCGCGGCAGGGCTTTGACGTGATCAAGACGGTCGAGGCGCTCGAAAAACGGCTGGAGCACATCAAGACCCCGATGAGCCTGTCGATCATCGGTTGTGTCGTGAACGGTCCGGGCGAGGCGCTGATGACAGATATCGGTTTCACCGGTGGAGGCGCCGGTTCTGGCATGATCTACCTGGCGGGCAAACAGGACCACAAATTGTCCAATGACCGGATGATCGACCATATCGTCGAACTCGTCGAGGCGCGCGCGGCAGAACTCGAGAACGCGAAAGAGGCGGCAGAATAGAGCGCTGCGGCACCAGCGCAGCGACAGGGTTTCCGACGGACGTCAGTCCTTCTTGCAGAAGATATCGTAAAGAACGCCGATGATCTGTTCCGCGCGCGGATCGGCGAGCGAATAAAAGATAGCCTTGCCGTCGCGGCGGGCATTGACCAGCCCCTCCAGCCGAAGCCGCGCAAGTTGCTGGCTGACGGCCGCCTGACGCGACGAAAGAAGCTGTTCCAGCTCTGTTACCGACTTTTCGCCGGTCGCAAGGTGGCAGAGGATCATCAGCCGTCCCTCATGCGCAAGCGCCTTGAGAAAGCTTGATGCGGCTTCCGCGCTGTCCACCATTTCCTGAGGTGCGCCGATGGGCACTGAATCCGCGTCCCGGCTGGCCAAGGCTGGTTGTGGGTTCTGCAAGGTCATTATCCCAGTATCTGGTTGCACATATATGTGTTTTGCCGCGGTCAGGCTAGTCCCCGGCGTGGTGCGTGCCTTCCGGTTGGCACCACAGATGCGAAAAATCCCCGGACGGCGGCGTTCCTTCAGCCGTGGTGCAGGAAGTCGCCATAGCGGCCTCCCCAGAACAAGAGAGGCTCCCCATCCCGGAGTGATGCCCGGAGGACGCGGCCAACGAGGATGGCGTGATCGCCGCCTTCATGGACCGCATACGCGGCGCAGTCGAACCGTGCAAGGCAGCCGGGCAGAAGAGGCAGGCCTTCCGGCGTTTCCTCAGTCGGCAATCCGTCGAAATCCGCAGCGGCGCGCGCAAACCGGCGGCAGAGCTCGAGTTGGTCGGCGGCGAGGACGTGAATTGCGTAATGCCTTGCGGTCTCGAAGGCGGGAAACCGGGCAGAACTGCGGGCCGGGCACCAGAGGACGAGGGGCGGCGCAAGCGACAGCGAGGTGAAGCTGTTTGCGGTGATGCCCACCGGCCCCCGATTGCCGACTGTGGTCACCACGGTGACGCCCGTGGCGTATCGGCCAAGTGCCGCTCGGAAGTCCTCGGGACTGCTGCTTTCGGGGGTGAATTGGTCCATCCGGGGTCCTGTCCTTGCCGCATCGCGCGACGCCGTTGATCACAGGAAAACCACATTCCGGAAGGGAAGGCCACCCGCACGGCGGTGCGGGGCGCTCGTGGATCAGGCTTCTTCTTCGCCTGTATTGATCAGCCAGCCACCGGGGCCGGCGATCCGGTCGGGCAGGGTCAGGATCATGACCTCGCGGACGACGAGGCAGGCCAGCAGGCTCGCGGCAATTTCGTCAAACGATATTTGACTGATAAGGCTCATTGTGTACTCCCTTTCCCCTGACGCTCTGATTGCCGGACAAAGGCGGCACGATTACGGCGCCCGGGGGGCATTTAGCAGCCCTTGTCAGGGCGGACCCGCCACGCCGCCCTGTTGTAGGGGAACAACGTTGAATCCGGAGAATTTCGCACGACACCGTGCCCCGCGCTTGTCCTTTGGACGCGACATGCCTATGTCGCCCTCTAACCTCGCAAGGCCGCGTCCCACTCCTGCGGCAGACGGAGCGTCGCATGGCATCTGCCGCAATCCACTACTTCCGCTGGGCCTTCCTTGTCACCTTTGCCGGCCTCGTGATGGCATTCTGGCTGGGATGGGGTTACAGCGACAGCCTTGGCGGTGCGATCAGCTTCTTTCTGATCGGTGCGGTGCTGGCGGTGCTGGAAATCTCGCTCTCATTCGACAACGCCATCGTCAATGCCAACAAGCTCAAGGATATGGACCCGGTCTGGCAGCGCCGTTTCCTGACGTGGGGCATCCTGATCGCCGTCTTCGGCATGCGGATCATCTTTCCGCTGCTGATCGTCGTCATCGCAGCCGGTATCGGCCCGGTGGAGGCGGTGAAACTCGCAGCTTTGCATCCCGACGAATACGCCCGCATCATCGGCGGGGCGCATCTGTCGATTGCGGCCTTCGGCGGCACCTTTCTGATGATGGTGGCGCTGAACTACTTCATTGACGAGGGCAAGGAGGTCGACTGGATCCGAGCCCTGGAATGCCAGTTGCGACGCTGTGCCTCAGTGCGGGGAATGGAGATCGCGCTCGTGCTTGCGGTGGTGCTTGTTTTTGCCTGGGTGATGGGCGCAGGCGACCGTGCGCGGTTCCTCTTTGCCGCGATCGGGGGGCTTCTGACCTATCTAGGCGTCGAGGTGCTGGGCCATGTGCTCGATTCCCGCCAGCGTGCACTCGGCGTGGCCGCGCAGGGCGGTTTGGGTGCCTTTCTCTATCTTGAGGTGCTCGATGCCTCTTTCAGCTTCGACGGGGTGATCGGCGCCTTCGCGCTGACACACAACCTCTTCCTGATCGCCATCGGGCTGGGGATCGGGGCCATGTATGTGCGGTCGATGACGATCATGCTGGTGGAACGCAAGACGCTCGCTCATTTCCGCTATCTGGAACACGGGGCGTTCTATTCGATCCTTGTCCTGTCCGTGATCATGTTCGCACAGACCTTGTGGCATATTCCGGAACTGGTGACGGGTGTCTTGGGATCGGCCTTTATCGGCATCGCGCTCGTCTCCTCGATTCTCTACAACCGGCGCCAGACCGCTTCCTGACGGGTGGACCGCCTCGGGGGGCTTTGAGCCCCCGCTCGGCGGCGGCCTCCGGTGGGAGTGTTTCCGGACAGAAAGTGGGAGATCGCGCTTCGCCGCGCGGAATTGGCCATTGCATAAGATATAAACGTTTTTATTGTGTCCGCAGCCGCCATGCGATCCGCCCTGCAGATAGTCGCAGAGCCCTGCCATTACCCTGACCCGAGGTGCCATGTCCGCCTTCCTGATCCCGCCGCCCGCTCTGAAACAGGCTGAACTTCAGGCGCTCGTCGACCGCGTCTATGGTCTGACAGGGGTGGCAAGACCGCTGGTTTCCGAACGTGACCAGAACGCCCGGATCGACGCTGGAGACAGCCGCTATGTTCTGAAAATTGCCAATGCGGGCGAGGATCCTGCTCAGATCGAGTTGCAGAATGCCGCGATGGCACATCTGGCGCACGCGGGCTTTGCAGGTGCGCCGAGGGTCGTGCCGACGCTTTCCGGCAGCGATACAGAGACCATCGAGGCCGGGGGGCAGACCTGCCGGATGCGGTTGGTGACATGGATCGACGGACCGCTTCTGAGCGCGGCGCCGCGCAGCCTGGTCCAGTTCGGCAATCTTGGCGCCTTCATGGGACGACTCAGCCGGGCGATGCAAGGTTTCGGCCATCCGGCAGCATTCCGGTCCGACTTCCTCTGGTCGCTCGATGCCGTGGGCAATGTTGAGGGGTGGGCGGAGAACATCGCTGATCCGTCCCGGCGGGCGCTGGTTCAAAACCTGTTCGCGCGGTATCAGGCCCGGATCGCGCCGCGTCTGCCGGGCCTGCGCGCCTCGGTTCTGCATCAGGATGCCAACGACAATAATATCATCGTCGATGCCGGTGATCCGAACCGCATCGCGGGGGTGATCGATTTCGGCGACATGGCATTCGGCCGGACGATCAATGAACTTGCGATCACTCTGGCCTATGCATTGCTTGATGCAAGCGACCTCTATTCGGCAATGCGGACGCTCATCGCGGGATATGTTTCCGAGTTCCCCATTCATGAGGACGAGGCCGAGGTGCTCTACGACCTCATGCGCATGCGACTCGCCGCCTCGGTCTGCATTTCCTCGCGACGTGCCGGGGAGCAACCGGACAACACTTACCTGACCGTTTCACAGGAACCGGCCTTTGCGTTGCTGGAGCGGCTGGAGAGCCTCGATCCCGAGTTCATGATCGCCCTCTGCCGTCGCGCGGCGGGTTTCACCGCGACGCGCGCGGAATGGGCGGTCCGGGAATTTCTGGGTCGTGCCGAGGTGCGGCCACTCTTCCGTCCCGATATCGCGCGTTCGGCCCGCATCGCACTCTTGACCGATGCGCCCCCTGCCGACATGCCGCCGGTCACCGACCGCAGATGGGACAACTGGTTCGCCGCGCAACGGCCTGCGAACCTTCCCGGCACCGTTGGTTTTTTCGGTCTTGGCGCCTATGGCGAAAAACGCTCCGTCTACACCGCGCCGCAATTCGCCGACGCGGCAAGCGCGGAACGGCGCACCCGCCATTTGGGTGTCGACGTCTTCGCGCCCGCCGGTACACCGGTTCATACACCCTTTGACGGCCGCGTACACACCGTGGCTTATAATGCCGATCCGCTGGATTACGGTCACACGCTGATCCTGGAGCACAGGACGGACGAAGGCGTACCCTTCTACACGCTTTACGGACATCTTGGCGGCTCGCTTCCCGGCTTGCTGTCCGAGGGCCAAGATGTCGCGGCGGGCGCGGTGATCGCCCACCTCGGTGACTGGCATGAAAACGGCGGCTGGGCGCCGCATCTGCATTTTCAGATCGTGACTTCGATGCTGGCGCAGAAGAACAACTTCTTCGGCGTCGGCCATGACAGCCTCTGGGATGTCTGGTCGGGCATCTGCCCCGACCCGAACCTGATCCTGCGGCTCGCACCCGAAAGCTTCACATGCGATCCGAACCCGCCGGAGGTGCTTCTAGCACGCCGGTCGAAGACGATTGGCCCATCCCTTTCAATCTCTTACGCGGAGAAGTTGAAAATCGTCCGAGGGCAGGGGCCGTGGCTTATCGACCATACCGGTCGCAGCTATCTCGACGCAGTGAACAACATCACGCATGTCGGCCATTGTCACCCGAAGGTGGTGGAGGCCATCGCCCGGCAGGCTGCGGTGCTTAACACCAACACCCGATATCTGAGCGAGCTGATGCTCGATTTCTCGGAGCGTCTGACGGCAAAGCTGCCGGGCGATCTGAAGGTTGTTTATTTCGTCAATTCCGGGACTGAGGCGAATGAACTGGCGCTGCGTATTGCGCGGACGGCCATTGGTCAGAAGTCCACCGTGGTGCTCGACTGGGCCTATCACGGCAATTCCGGCGGCATGGTCGATGTCAGCCCCTACAAGTTCAAACGCAAGGGCGGCTATCCGAAACCCGATTTCGTGGAAATCGCGGCCTTCCCCGATCCCTATCGCGGGCCGCACAAGGGCATGTCGGAGGCTTCCGGTCGCGCCTATGGCGAGGATGTCGCCCGCTGCCTAGACGCCATAGAGGCGAAGACCGGCTCAGGCGCCGCCGCCTTCATCGCCGAGTCGATTTCGGGCGTGGGCGGTCAGGTCGTCTATCCCGACGGGTATCTGAAAGCCGCCTATACGCATGTTCGCGCCCGGGGCGGGGTCTGCATCGCCGATGAGGTGCAATGCGGTTTCGGGCGCGTCGGCTCTGCCTTCTGGGGGTTCGAGTTGCAGGGCGTGGTGCCGGACATCGTGGTCATGGGCAAGCCGATTGGCAACGGCCATCCGCTTGCCGCCGTGGTGACGACGCCGGACCTTGCGGCGCGTTTTGCCAACGGCATGGAATACTTCAACTCCTTCGGCGGCAACCCGGTGTCGATGGCGGTGGGTCTCGCCGTGCTGGACATCGTCGAGGGCGAGGACCTTCAGGCCAAGGCGTTGGAGACCGGCGACCACATGCTCGCCCGGTTTGCGGACCTGGCCGAGCGTCATGTGCTCATCGGCGATGTCCGGGGGCGGGGGCTTTTTTCCGGCATCGAACTGGTGCGTGACCGGCTGACGCTGGACCCCGCGACGGAGGAGGCGGGCCGAATTGTCAATCACCTGCGCCAACAGGGTGTGCTGGCCTCGACCGATGGGCCCCTGGACAATGTCCTGAAATTCAAGCCGCCGATGGTCTTCGGAAAGGACCACGCAGACATCCTGATCGAGGCGCTGGAAGTGGCCTTTGCCGAGCTTGGCTGAGCATCCTGGCACCCCGTTGCAAACCGCGACACCTGCAGGAATGACCCGGGGACTGCCCGCCGTTCCGCACTTTGTGTCCTCAGATACTCTCGGGGGCGGGGGCAGAACTTCCCCGCGCCGGTCGGCCCGACGCAGTCAGGACGAAACCGGATCAGGGAATGATGCGGGTGTATTTCGTGCCTGTGACGCGGGCGCCGGCAATAAAGCCTGCCTGGCCATAGACAAGGGCGATCACCGGCGCTGTCGTGGTCGCGGTGTCGGTCCCAAGTGACCCGCCCTTGTCGGGCAGAGCGTAAGCCAGGTTGGCGCCTGCCACCCAACCGGCGGCCGACCGGAATTCTGACAGGGCCTCCTGCGTCATGAAGAAAAGTGCATGGGCATATTGCTGGGCACCGATCTGAAGCCCGACGCTAGCCTGTGTCGCCGAATAGTAGTCGACGGTCACATCATTGATCCTGAGCGCACCCTGACCGTAGGAACCGCCGAAGGTCACGAGCCCCGCCTCCGTCACCAGCGGCACGTAAAGCACCCCTGCCGAACGTGACATAAGGTCTCTCGTACCGGGATAGGTGGCCGCCAGATAGTCGCGCGCCGCATCGACCCGCGCATCCAGACGGGTGCCGCCTGCACCGCCTACACCATTGGCACAGGCCGAAAGCCCCAGAAAGGCGCCACCGGAAAGAATTGCATTGCGACGGGAAATGCCGGTCATTCTACTGCTCCGCTCTCAACTGCCATTGCCAGCCTGTTCCGGCCGGTTCACCACTATCTATAGTCCAGAAGACGCGCCCTGTCATTAAGTGTTGTGGTTCGATCCCGTTCTGCCCGGTCAGCCGGCCAAAGCCCGCGCGGCGTCGGGCGCGAAATAGGTCAGAATGCCGTCGCAGCCCGCCCGGCGGAAGGCCAGCAGGCTTTCAAGGATCACATCCTCCCTGACCCATCCGTTCAGCACCGCGCCCTTCAGCATCGCGTATTCGCCCGAGACCTGATAGGCGAAGGTCGGCACGCCAAAGGCGTCCTTCACGTCCCGGCAGATGTCGAGATAGGGAAGACCAGGCTTGACCATCACCATATCCGCGCCTTCGGTGAGATCGCGGGCCACCAGGCGCAGCGCCTCGTCGCGGTTTGCGGGGTCCATCTGGTAGGTTTTCTTGTCGCCCTTGAGCGCGCCCGACGCACCTACGGCATCGCGAAACGGCCCATAGAAGCTCGACGCATATTTCGCGGCATAGGACAGGATCGTCACATCCTTGTGCCCCTCGGCCTCCAGCGCCCGGCGCATCGCGCCGATACGGCCGTCCATCATGTCCGAGGGCCCGAGGATATCCGCCCCCGCTTC
>JAUIDM010000197.1 GCA_030428915.1 Alphaproteobacteria bacterium
CCTGTCGGCGCGGTGCTACCATGCCCGCGCGCACGGCCGTACCAAGGACAACTGCCAGTTCGTCTGCGAAGAAGACCCCGACGGCATGCCGCTCGACACGCTCGACGGGCGCGGGTTCCTGACCGTGAACGGAATCCAGACCATGTCGCGCAGCTACATGAACCTCGCCGGGGCCGTGCCCGAGATGGCGGGGTTGGGCGTCACGGCACTCAGACTCGGGCCGCAATGGCAGGACATGGTCGCGGTCGCGCATATCTACCGGGACCTTGCCGATGGACGCATTGCGCCCGCCGAGGCGACGGCGCGGCTCGAGACCCTGACGATGGGCGTGAGCTTTTCGGACGGTTTCTGGTGGGGCGAAGCTGGCTACCGCCGGATCGCCCGCGCAGCCATGGCCTGAAACCTCTGTCATCCCGGCGCGCCCCGGGTATAGTGCCCGCCGAAACGCACGTCGGGGTCAAATGTCACTCGTTCTCTATTCCGCTCATTATGGCTCAGCCGATCCGCTCAACGGCAATGTTTTCGGCGGCTTCGACACTTGCCGCCGTGTTCTTTTCACCGACCGCGAGAATGTCACATTGCCCGGTGTCGAGGTTATCCACGATCCGCTCGACGGGCTCGATCCGGCCCGCGCCTCGCGTCGGGCGAAGCTGGCGCCGCACCGTTATTTTCCTGATGCCGAATGGTCGATCTGGATCGACAACAAGTCGCGGCTGAAGCGCGACCCGCGGGAGGTGCTTTCGGCGGTGCGGGGACAGTCCGAAGCGAGCTTCTTCGCGTTTCCGCATTTCCGCCGTGACTGCGTCTATCACGAACTCAAGACCTGCTGGGAAAACGGCCTCGACGATTTCCGCATCCTGAAAGAACGCGAACGGGTCTATCGTGCGCAAGGCATGCCCGCCCGCTCCGGCCTGATCGAGGGTCATTTCATGGTCCGCCGCCATAACGATCCGGCCCTCGTGCGGTTTGGCGACCGCTGGATGGAGCACGTCCTGCGTTTTTCCCGGCGGGATCAGATTTCCTTCCCCTATCTCGTCTGGCGGTTGGGGCTGGCCTATGACTTCATCACAGCGCTTGACTGGCGCGAGACCGTGGAATTCACGGTCCATGACCGCAAGACCCGCAAAACCGACTTTCCGCGCAAGAACGTGATCTATCAAGAGGCACGCAAGGTCTATCACCGGCTGAAGGGGCGGGTATGAGCCGGCAGGAGGTTTTCACCATTCCTACGCGGGGGCCCGGGCTTTACGAGTTCACGGACCGGGTACGGGCGTTCTGCGGGGGCGAGGGTGATGCGTTGCTCACGCTCTTCGTCCGCCACACCTCATGCTCGCTCGCCATTCAGGAGAATGCCGATCCCGAGGTGCGCACCGACCTGACGGCGTTCTTCCACCGGCTGGTGCCGCCGTCCGATCACCCGGCGATGTCCTATCTCACCCACACTTATGAGGGGCCGGACGACATGCCCGCCCATATCAAGGCAGCTCTGCTGCCGGTCAGCCTTTGCATTCCCGTAACGGCGGGGCGCCCGGCGCTCGGAACATGGCAGGGCGTCTACCTGTTTGAGCATCGCCGGGCGCCCCATGACCGCACAGTGGTGGCACATATCATCCGGTAGGCCGCGCTGGTGGGAGGACCTGCCGGGAAGATCCGTGAATTGCGGTCGGTCCACCGGGGTCTCATTTTCCCCGCCCCGGGCAGAACATGGATTTATTCGCACAACCAAAGCGCGTGTTTCAGGGGAAGCTGTTGCGCAATTTCCCCCAAGAACATGGCGTCATTTGTGGCCGCAATTGCCCCCTACCCAAACTGTTGAGGTAAGCCTATAGTGCCTGTGGATAACCGGCAAACTAGACCGAGGGGAAGGGAATGCGCTGCCCGTTTTGCGGAAATGTCGACACGCAGGTGAAGGACTCACGCCCCGCCGAGGATCACGTGGCCATTCGGCGGCGCCGGTTCTGCCCGGCCTGCGGCGGACGCTTCACGACTTACGAGCGCGTACAGCTTCGCGATCTCGTCGTGATCAAGTCCTCGGGCAAGCGTGAGGATTTCGACCGCGACAAGATGGAACGCTCGATCCGCATCGCCATGCAGAAACGCCCGATTGAGCCGGAACGCATCGACCAGATGATTTCGGGCATCGTGCGGCGGCTGGAAAGCATGGGCGAGACCGACATCCCCTCGAAGACCATCGGCGAGATCGTGATGGAAACGCTGGCCCGGATCGACACGGTCGCCTATGTGCGCTTCGCTTCGGTCTACAAGAACTTCCAGGCGGCGGATGATTTCGACAAGTTCGTCTCGGAACTGCGCCCGCCCGCATCGGCGGAAGAGTGACCCAGCAAGACGACCGGCGCCACATGGCCCATGCGCTCGGCCTCGCCCGGCGCGGGCTGGGACGGGTCTGGCCAAACCCTGCCGTTGGCTGCGTGATCGTCAATCAAGGCCGGATCGTCGGACGCGGCTGGACCCAGCCGGGCGGGCGGCCCCATGCTGAGACTGTGGCCCTCAAGCAGTCGGGCGAGGCGGCCCGAGGTGCGACAGCCTATGTCAGTCTCGAACCCTGCGCCCACCACGGCAAAACTCCACCATGTGCGGAGGCCTTGATCGTGGCTGGCATCGCAAGGGTCGTTTCAGCGCTGGTTGATCCCGACGCCCGGGTCGCAGGCAAGGGTCACGCGATGCTGCGCGAGGCAGGCATCGCGGTGCAGACCGGTTTGATGGCAGATGAGGCCGAGGTCCAGCAGCGGGGATTTCTGACCCGCATCCGGCGGGGACGTCCAATGGTGACGCTGAAGCTTGCCATGAGCCTCGATGGACGGATCGCAACGGCTTCGGGCGAAAGCAAGTGGATCACCGGGCCCGAGGCGCGCCGGCGGGTTCATGCGATGCGGGCTGTTCATGATGCGGTTCTTGTCGGCGGCGGAACAGCGCGGTCCGACGACCCCGACCTGACGGTGCGGGGCCTTGGAGTTGCGCACCAGCCCGTGCGCGTGGTCGCGTCTTGCGGCCTTGATCTTCCCGAGGGCATTCTGACGCGGACGGCGCGGGAGGTGCCGGTCTGGTTGATCCATGGGGCGACCGCACCTGTGGCCCGGCGGGAGGCGTGGCAGACAGCCGGGGCGCGGCTGGTTGAATGTGCCGAAGGGAAAGGGGGACTTGATCCCTTCGCCCTGTTGATGACGTTGGGTGCGGCCGGACTGACGCGGGTCTTGTGTGAAGGTGGCGGGCAGTTGGCGGCATCCCTGCTGGCGGCAGGACTTGTGGACGAGATCGCGCTCTTTACCGCCGGCTTGGCGCTTGGTGCCGATGCGCGGCCGGGACTCGGGCCGCTGGGGCTGGCTACGCTTGCCGGGGCGGAACGGTACCGATTGAAGGCGGTCGAACGGGTGGGGGACGATACGCTCAGCTTCTGGTCATGCCCCTGATGCGGTGATGCGCAACGGTGCTGCGGTTGGCTCAGGCGCGGTGGCGATGGGAGATCGGCCAGGCCCTGTGTCAAGTACGCGAACAGGAATCCGAACATCGGACAGCGGGCCATGAAGCTTGATTTGCCGTCGATCGGGTCGATCACCAAAAGGTCATCGCCTTCGCTGCACTCGATCCCATTTTCCCGGCAAACGATTCCGTGGTCGGGAAATCGACCCGCGATCAGGCGGTGCATCTCGGTCTTCACCGCGCGGTCGGCTCGGGGCACCGGTCGTCGTCTGAACTGAATTCAATGCCGAGGGCGCCGCAAAATATGGTGCATCGCGATCCGGCCTGCCGACTGGGCACTCTGGACGGCACCGGCAAGCTTTGCGTTCATGCCGTGAGCGCCGGTTTCGCGACACGCACAGTGACGCCCCAGCTTTTCAGCGCTTCGGCAAGGTCAGTGGGGGGCGCGCGGTCGGTCACCAGAAGGTCAATGTCCGATGGGTCGCAGGAGACCTGTGGCGCGCGCCGGCCGAATTTTTCGTGGTCGGCGGTTGCGATGGGGCGATGGGCCTGTTCCACGGCAACGCGTGAGAGCGACGCCTCGGCCGGATTGAAGACAAGAAAGCCATGGCGGTCGTTTACCGCATTGGCCGACAGCACCGCCACATCGAAGGCATGGCGCCGCAACACCGCTTCGGCGAGGGGGCCGTACGTGCCGCGTTCGTCACGGCCGACATCGCCGCCGGTCAGAACGACCCGGTTTTCGTTGTGGTGGGCGAGTGTCTGGGCCACCGGCATGGAGTTCGTCACGATGTAGAGCCTGTGATGGGCTCGGAGCGCTTCGGCTACGAAACTGGTGGTCGTGCCAACATCTAGAAAGAGGCACATTCCGTCGGCGATCTCGCGCGCGACTGCCTTTGCGATGCTTTTCTTGCCTTCGGGATTCTGGGCAATGCGTTGGTAAAAGCCCGGCTCCGTTCCGGCAAGGACAGTGCCGCCATGCAGTCGTTCTACCTTGCCATTGTCCGCGAGGGTCTTGACCAGACGACGCACCGTTTCTTCCGAGACATCCATGGCTTGCGCAATTTCGGCATTGCGCGCCGAACCGCCCTGACGGCGCAGGACTTCCAGCAGTTCAAACTGACGATGACTGGTCTTTCCGCCGTCCTGTCGTGCCATGGAGTCCTCCTCAAGCGGAATTTAGCCCACAGATATCCACAAAAATCCACAGAACATTATTGCATCGAATCAAATTTGTTGCATTCGTGAGCGATAACAATGCCCGTGGGAGGGGCTGATCGGTGCCAACGGACAACGTGCTTTTCGTCGTGATCGACCAGCTCAGGGCCGATTGCCTGCATGGCGCCCTTGCAGATCATGTCGATCTGCCTAACCTGCGTGCCCTGATGGCCGACGGGGTATCGTTTCGCCGAAACTATTCGGTGGCAAATCCCTGCGGACCGTCGCGTGCCTCGCTCCTCACCGGCCAATATGCGATGAACCACCGTTCCGTCCGGAACGGGACGCCTTTGGCGCATGATACGCCAAACCTTGCGACAGAGATGCGAAAGTCGGGCCGGCTGCCGCTTCTGTTTGGTTATACCGACGCTACGCCTGACCCGCGCAGCCACGCGCCCGGTGATCCGGTTCTCAGGAGCTATGAACAGGTTCTGCCGGGTTTCGAGGAAGTGGTCGAAATGCGGCTTGAGGAAAGCCTTCCCTGGCGCGCCTACCTGACGGAGAAGGGGTACGACGTGCCGCCTTATCCGGACATATTCCGCCCGACCGGTCCGCGTCCTGACGATCCTGCGCTATACCGCGCCGAGGACAGCGATACGGCGTTCCTGACAAATGAAACCATCCGCAATCTTCGTGTCCGGCCGCAGGGATGGTTCGCGCATCTGACCTACATTCGGCCGCACAACCCCCTTGTGGCGCCCGAGCCCTACAACCGAATGTACGATCCGGTGACACTGCCCTTGCCCGCGCGGGCGGGTACGATGGCGGAGGAGCAGGCAGTCCATCCTTTTATTGGCCCTTGCCACGCGAGAAATCCGATCGGCGGCATGGTCGAAGGCTTTCCCGATCTGGAACCGACCGATGAAAATATCCAGCAGCTCCGCGCGATCTATCTCGGGCTTGCGGCAGAAGTGGACCACCATTTTGGCCGGATCGTCGCCTTCCTGAAGGAAACGGGGCAGTACGACCGGACCATGATCGTCCTGACCGCCGATCACGGCGAGATGCTGGGCGACCGCTATATCTGGGCGAAATCGACCTATCACGATGCCGCCTATCACGTACCGCTGATCATCCGCGACCCGGCCCTGCCGGAGGCGTTCGGTACCGTGCTCGATGTTCCGACTGAATCGATCGACATCGCGCCGACGATCCTAGACCGGTTCGGACTGGATGTGCCCCAGACAATGAATGGCCGCAGCCTGATGCCGCTCCTGCGCGGTGATGTGCCGGGCGACTGGCGTCGCTTCACATTCTCCGAGCTGGATTTCGGCGACCCCATGACGCCGACGCTGCCGCAGAAACAGCTGGGCCTGACGCCCGAAACCACCAACCTGGCTGTGCTGCGGGGGGCGCGGCACACGCTTGTCCATTTCAACGGTGGCTTGCCGCCCCTTCTCTTCGACCACGAAGGAGAAGGCGAGATGCGCGACATCTCTGGCGACCTGGCTGCGCAGGGCTGGCTGGTCGAGATGTACCGCGCAATGGCGGATCATCGCATGACCCATGCGGCCAGCCGCTTTACCCGGACGATGGTGACGCAGGACGGCGCCGTGACGGTGCCGCGATGACCGTGCGTGTACAAACGTTTGCAAAGGCATGTCGAATGCTTGACGCGATTTCAGTGCCGGGCCCATACTCGGCATGGAGACGCCGGAGAACCGGCGCACAAAAGGGGAATCACGCGTTGCAGGGGTGCCCGGATGGCTCTGACCGCGCGTCCGATTCTGGCCGTATCTGAAGGGAGGGATTGGACCTATACATCAATACCGGCTGTTTCTAGCGTTCGAGCAGTTGGCCGGATTACCTCATAAAAACAACGAAATCCAACAAAGCCAAACAACGGGAGTGAACATGAAAAGACTGTTATTCGGCAGCGTCGCGCTGCTTGCATTGCCCTTTGCGGCCCATGCCAATTGCCCGGGGATCACCGTGGCCGATATGGGCGGTGTCGCGCCGGGGGCATTTCCCCAGCAATACGATCTGGCAGAGTTCCAGTCGGCCGCTGGTTGCACGATGGAGTTTTCGGAAAACCCCGCCATCGCCGATCTGAACAGCCAGATCCGCGGCAACCCCGATCTTCCGTCACTGGCCGAACGCCTGCCGGAAGAGCCACTGGTCGTCGTGCCTTACGATTCCGTTGGCAAATACGGCGGCACACTCGATGCGCTGTCGAACGCGACCGAGGCCGGCACGTCGGACTTCCTCTCCACCCGCCATGTCAACCTCGTGCGCTATTCGGACGATCTGGAAACCATCGTGCCGAACATCGCCAAATCCTGGGAATGGAACGACGACTATACCCAGTTGACCTTCCATCTGCGCAAGGGCCACAAATGGTCGGACGGTGCGCCATTCACCTCGGCGGACGTGAAGTTCTGGTACGACAATCTGGCGCTTGATCCGAATGTAATCGAAAAGCCGAAGGACTACGTATTGGTCGCCGGCGAACGCATGACGGTCGAAACGCCGGACGAGCAGACCGTGGTCTTCAACCTTCCGGCGCCCAAGCCCGGGCTTCTGGCCCACTTCGCCACCCATTTCGGTCAGGGTTTCCAGCCCAAGCACTTCCTTGGCCAGTTCCATCCGGACATCAACCCCGATGCCGACAAGCTGGCCGCCGATCTTGGCTTTGCCAATGGCTATGAGGTCATCAAGGCCTACTACGGCAACTCGGACTGGACCGATACGCCGACGCCACAGCTCAACTCGCCTGACAAGGTGGCGAACATGCCGGCCGACACGATGCCGACGCTGGAAAGCCATATCCTGATCCGGGACACGACGGAGGGACGCCATTTCGTGGCCAACCCCTACTTCCACATGGTCGACACGACGGGCCAGCAACTGCCCTATATCAACGAGCAGGACGAGATCTATGCCAACGACCAGGAAGTGCGTCTGCTGAAGCTTGTCAACGGCGAGGCGGACTACAAAACCCAGTCGCTGCAACTGGCCGATGCGCCGCTTCTTCTGGAAAACCAGGAAAAGGGCGGCTACACGATCCAGCTGAAGCCCAAGATCGCCATGCACGCGGTTTCGTTTAACGTCACCTCGGCGGATGAGGAAAAGCGCAAGGTCTTTGGCGATCTCCGCTTCCGGCAGGCGATGTCGATCGCGATCAACCGCGAGGAACTGAACCAGACTGCGTATTTCGGTGAAGGGGTGATCCAGCAATATACCGGCTTCTCGCCGCTGCCGGATTACATCGACGCGAAGTGGAAGACCTTCGCGACCGAGTTCGATCCCGATGGCGCCAAGGCGCTTCTGGACGAGGTCGGCGTGGTGGACGCCGATGGCGACGGCTTCCGCGATCTGCCGAATGGTCAGCCGCTGGTCCTGAACCTGCAATTCGCGACGCAGGGCATTGCCGGTCAGGTTGTCGAACTGATCGGCCAGCACTGGTCCAATGTCGGTATCAACACGACGGTGAAGGAAATCACACCGGACGAATACCGCTCGGCTCAGTCCTCCAACCAGCTGGATGTCGGGCTTTGGGAAAAAGGCCAGCCGACCGGCATCATCCTCGGCAATAACGAGTTGT
>JAUIDM010000198.1 GCA_030428915.1 Alphaproteobacteria bacterium
TCTGCCGCCTCACGCACATCCAGCTCCGCCTCCGGCCCGCCCATATCGGTCCTGATCCAGCCCGGATGCAGCAGAAGCACGGTCAAAGCGGGATCGTCATAGGCGAGCTTGCGCGCCCCCATATTCAGCGCCGCCTTCGAGCAGCGATAGGCATAGTCGCCATCGGGGTCGAGCCCTTCGGCCATGGACCCCGCACGGGAAGAGATCATCGCCACCACGCGCCGCCCGCCCGCCATAAGGTTCGGCCTGAGTTCGCGCGTCAGAATCAGGGGTGCGGCAGCGTTGACCCGCATCACCTGTGCGAAATCGGTGAAATCGACGTCCGCAAGCCCACCGGTCGCGCCGCGTATCGCCGCATTGTGGATCAGGACGTCGATGGCCTTGCCATCAAGCAACGACGGAAAGGCCCGGATCGCCGCCTCATCGTCCAGGTCGAGCGGCAGCCAGCATATCTCGCCCGCGATATGCTCGCCTGTTGCCTCTGGCTTGCGGCAGCAGGCGATGACCTCATCTCCCCTGGCCGCGTAGAGCCGGACGAGCTCTCGCCCCAGCCCGCGATTGGCGCCGGTGATGAGCACAGTGGCCATCAGCCTCGCGCGCCCCGCGCGATGCGGCCGAAAACCTGCCCCGACAGTTTCAGCCGACGGTCTTTCGTCGCTGGATCGACATGGGCCAGCCCGAAAGGCACGGTATAGCCCGAGGCCCATTCGAAATTGTCCATCAGCGTCCAGGCGAAATAGCCCTTTACCGGGACGCCGGACCGCGCGGCCCCGGCGACCTCTTCCAGATGTTCGACCATATAGCGGGCACGTTCGGGGTCATTCACGGTACCGTCCGCCCCCGGTGTTTCGGGCGGTGTCGCCATACCGTTTTCGGTGATCAGAAGCTTCTTTGGTCCGTAGTCCCGGTGTACGAAGTCCAGCGCATCGCGGATGCAGCGCGGCCAGATCTCCCAGCCCGTCGCCGTATACCGCCCCGGCGGATTGACCCGCGCGAAGTTCAGAGGCGGCAGATCCGCGCCCGCGCCGATGACCGAGCGGCGGTAGATGTTGACGCCGAGATAGTCGAGCGGCTGGCAGATGGTCGCGGTATCGTCCGGCCGGATCTCGGGCAGAAGGTCCGCACATAGCTCAAGAATATCGGCGGGATACTGCCCCTTGAACACGGCATCGAGATACCAGCGGTTCTGCACGCCCTCGAACCGCTTGGCCGCCGCGACATCTTCGGGCGCATCGCTCGCCGGGCTGACGACGTTAAGATCCAGAACGATTCCCACCTCCGCCCCCGGCGCGGCGGCCCGGATGCGCGGCACGGCCAGTCCATGGGCCAGCAACGCATGATGGCTTGCGGCGAGCCCGCCCCTGACCCCGTCGGCCAGCCCCGGCGCATCCTCGCCGTAGGCATGCCCGAACCAGCCGAAGGTCCAGGGCTCGTTCAGCGTCGTCCAGTGCCGCACCCGGTCGCCGATGGCGGTAACCGCCTTTTCAGCATAGTCGGCGAAACGTTCCGACGTCTCGCGACTGTACCAGCCACCCCTGTCCTGCAATTCCTGCGGCAGGTCCCAGTGGTACAGCGTGACGTAAGGCGCGATCCCGGCCTCCAGCAGCCCGTCGATCAGCCGGTCGTAATACGCCACCCCCGCCGCGTTCAGCGCCCCCTGCCCGCCCGGCTGCATCCGTGCCCAGCCGAGCGAGAAGCGATAGGCACCAAGCCCCATCTCCTTCAGCAGGGCGATATCGTCCCGCCACCGGTGATAGCTGTCGCAGGCGACCTCACCCGAAGTTCCATCTACGATCACACCGGGACGGCGGGTGAAGCTGTCCCAGATGCTCTCACCCTTGCCATCCGCCCGGATCGCACCCTCGATCTGATAGGCAGCGGTCGCCGCGCCAAGGACGAAGCCCTCAGGCAGGCGCAAGGCGGCGGCGCGATCCGCCAGCGGGAACTTGTCAGCGACGTTTGACATCATAGCGCCTTTCGATACTGGCAATCAGGCTGGCCGCCGCTAGGGTCAGGCAGACATAGAGGATCGCGGCGGAGTTGAAGGGGGCGAAGGGCAGAAAACTCGCCGACTGGAATTCGCGCATCCTTTGCGTCACGTCGCGGACCGAAAGGATCGACAGCAGCGAGGTGTCTTTCAGGATCGCGATGAACTCGTTGCCTAAAGGCGGGATCACGATCTTCAGCGCCTGCGGCAGCACCACCAGCCGCGCGACCTTGTAATTGTTCAGCCCCAGCGACCGCGCCGCCTCTATCTGGCCCTGCGGCACGGCCTCGATCCCGGCGCGGAAGATCTCGGCCAGATAGGCGGAATAGCCAATTGCGATGGCAATGACGCCCCTTAACACGTTCGGCATATCGATCGTGCCGCCCGACACGTCCTTCAGCGCGCCCGCGAAGGGCAGGCCGACGAAGAGGATGATCACCAGCATCGGAATGCCGCGCACCGTGTCGATGAAGAATTCCGCACTGACCGACAGCGGATGGCGGCCATGCTGATGGGCCGAAAAGGTCAGAAGCCCCAGAAGCAGCCCGCCGACGAACAAAAACACGGCCGGTATTCGGAACCGGTCGGGCAGCTGGCTGGTTTGCCACAGCACCGGCAGGCCTGCGGGCACAAGCTCGGCAGGCAGCAGGGCGGCGGAAACCTGCGAACCGTCCTCGATCAGCTTCAGCGCATTGTCGTTGGAGGCCGTGCTGCGCAGGCCGATCTCCGTCTCCGGCGCGCCCTCGAATTCGCCGAACCGCACCGCATCGACCAGCGCCTTGGGCGTGCCCTTGACGATGGCGACCCGCTTGTCGAGCGTGCCGGTCAGGACGAAGCTTTCATGCGGCTGCATCCAGAGAATGCCGGCCAGCACCAATGCCACGGCACAGACCGCGCCCCAGACCTTTGTCGTGTTGCGCGAGGGGCTGAGAAACAAAAGCCCTGCCCAGATCAGCCCAAGGCAGGCGGCCAGCAGATAGGCGAAGATGCCCGCGCGCAATGTGGTAAAAAGGCCGGAAGCAAAGCCTATATGGGCGACGAGCATCAGATAGACCAGCCCCGCGCCGTTCAAAATCAGAAGCCCCAGCGGCACAAACCGGCCAAGCCCCCGGCCCGTGACAAGCTCCGCCAACCCGGCAAGAGCCAACGTGGATGTGAGCGCCGCATAGACCCAGAGCCACGTGCCGAGCTGTGCCGAGACAAGGGCCGCGCCCTCGGGCGTCAGCTGGCGCGGGGTAACGGCCCTGACCACCAGATCCGACGTCACCGGGTCAAGCGCGTTGGCCACGATGGACGAGGCAAGCGCCGAGAGGTCTCCAAAAGCCGCAAGAGCCACGGCAAGAACCGCATTGCCGATCAGCGCCACCATCGCCACGGCCCGGCCATGCCCGCCGCCTGACGCCCCCCGCCGCTTCAGGATCGGCCAGACCAAACCCATCACCAGCACCGCCATTACCATGAGCCAGTCGCGCAAGAGCACCCCAGCCCCCTGTTCGATCCCGACAATCGCGGTGATCGAGCGGCGGTAGTTCGGCACCATCGTGAAAAGGTAGAGGATGAAGGGCAGCACCGTCAGGATGACGAGGTTGCTTGGTCGGATACGGGCAAGCCGGTACATCGCGAAGCCTATCGGTCAGGGCAAGAGATGGCCGTGCACGACTTTTCGCGCACGGCCGGACGGGCCCTAAAGGCCCGGTCTCAGGATCAGTTCGTCGTCCAGTACTTGGCGATCAGCGCGTCCAGCGTGCCATCTTCCTGGATCGCGGCAAGGCCTTCGTTGAAGGCGGCCACGTTCTCATCCCCCTTGCGGAAGACGAGGCCAAGCGGATCGGCCTGCAAACCGGTGATGCCAATGATCAGGTCGCCCGCGAATTCCTTTTCATAGGCTGCGGCAGAGGTACCGTCGATGATCACGCCGGCCACGTCGCCGTTCTGCAGCGCCACGACGGCGCCGACGAAGGTATCGTAAAGCGCCACGTTGTCCCGGCCCACAAGTTCCTCGGCCAGATCGGCATTCGTCGTCGCGGTCTGCGCGGCCAGCTTGCGGCCCGAGGCCTTGATGTCGTCGATGGTCATGCCCTCATCCTCGACCTGCATCAGCACGGCCTGGCTTACGACCAGATAGGGCTCGGTGAAATCCATCGTCTGCTGGCGTTCCTCAGTGATCGAGACGCCCGAGGCGACGAGGTCGAATTCTCCCTGTTGCAGCGCGCCGAAGATGCCGTCCCAGGCTGTGGTGACGAACTCGGCCGTGCAGTTGATCCGTTCGCAGATCGCGTTGACGACATCTACATCGAATCCGACGATCTGGCCCGTTGCCGGGTCGACCGTTTCCATCGGCGGATAGGTCGTATCGGAACCGACCATCAGATGGGCGCCGCCCAGATCGGCGGCGTTTGCGGCAAGGCCAAGGGCTGCAAAGGCCGCGGCAAGGATTGTAGTCTTCATCTTTCTCTCCTCTCTGTTGTCATGCGTCCCGGGCCAGCCGGTCGGGCTGGCGCGGGATCAGTCTTGGCCGGAAGACCCGGATCAGGTCTTCCGGCGCCTCCCCCGCCATCCGGCGGAGAAGGAAGTCCCCAGCAACCCGGCCAAGTTCCTCGACCGGCTGGAAATACGTCGTAAGCGGCGGGGCGAAATACTCCGATACGTTCAGGTCGTCATAGGCGATGACCGACACGTCGCGCCCGGCTTCCAATCCAAGATCGCGCAGGCCAGCCAGAAGGCCGAGCGTCGTCGCCTCGTTCACGCAGACAAAGCCGGTCGGCGGATCGGCCAGCACGCGCAGCCGATGCAGGGCTTCGCGTCCGAACCGCGCGGTCAGGTCCCCCTCGGCGATCAGGTCGTCACAGGGCGCCAGACCGGCCCCCGCCAAAGCGGCACGAAAGCCCGCGATGCGTTCGCGGGCATAGGCAAAGGCCGGATCGGGATTGATCAGCGCGATGCGCCGGTGCCCGCCCGCAATCAGCCGCCGGGTTGCGTCGCCCGCGACCCAGCCGCTGTCGATATCGACATGGGCATAGCCCTCGGGCTCGGCACAGCGGCCAAGCGCGACAAAGGGGAACCCGACCGCCTTCAGAAAGGCGATGCGCGGGTCATCCGCGAGAATGCCGGAAAAAACGATGCCGTCGGCGAGGCCACGCCGGACGATGGTCTCGGCCACCCGACGCCCGTCCGCCGCGTCCCGCACCACCCGGACCGAGAGTTGATAGGATGACCCGTCCAGCGCCTGGCTGATGCCGCTCAGCACCTCGGTATATTCGACGCCGTGCCATTCGTGGCCCTCTGCGACCGAGACAGGCATGAGGACCGCCACCTGGAAGGTCTTGCCCGTGCGCAATGAAGCCGCCCGGGAATTGGCTATATAGCCGATCCGTTCCGCCGCCGCGCGGATGCGGGCCTTGGTATCCTCGGTTACAACTGGCGAGTCGTTCAGCGCCTTCGACACGGTGGCTATGGAAAAACCGGTGATCTCGGCAAGCGTCTTGACCGTCGGGCGCCGCCCGGACGCTGTGCGATGGGACAGTCGTGCCGTCATGATCCCCCCGGTGACGGTCGCCTTCTTGTGCGGCGGTTTATAAAAACGTTTTTATAGGGTTTCTCCAACCTGTCAACGGAAGATGGTGACAAGAGCCGCGCGGACCGCATTCCGCCGCCTGCCTTGCGGTCGCCGCTGCAGCTCCTGCCCTCGATTCCGTTTCGGGGCGCCCGCCTCAGCCGCCGTAGACCGCTGCCCAGCGCTCGATAAGATGCTGCTGCAACTTCCGGGACCGGCCCGCCCAGGCGCGGCCGCCCTCGGGCCGCTCCTTCTGGCTGTCGGGCACGGCGTCGCGCCGCGCGACATCGCCGGTGAAGATCGCGAAGGCAAGGTCGTTGCCCCCGGCCGAAACATAACCCGCCAGTGCCGAGACAAAGTTCAGCGTACCGGTCTTTGCCAGCACCCGGATACCGTTCAGCTGCCGCCCGGCCTCATCCTTGTAGTGGATCTCCTTCATCAGACCGCCAAGCTGCCCGCCGGGGCCGAGTTTCACCAGCACGCGCACCATGTCGGCCGCCGAGATGCGCGAGGCGCCCGCTAGTCCGGAGTGATCGGCAAAACGCGCCGATCCGATCCCGGCCCGCGCCTTGACCCAGTCCGCCATCGCCCGGCCCGAGGCGACATGGCTGGATACGCCCTGGCGGGAGGAGGCCGCCATGCCCACCGCCTCGGCGGTCATGTTGGTGGAATATTTCATCATCCCGCGCAGGATCGTGCGCAGTTCGGAACTGCCATGCTGGGCCAGAACGGTACCCCCCGGCAGACGCCCGACCACCTCTGGCGCGGGCAGGGGCACACCTTGGGCGCGCGCCAGCGTCTGAAAGACATCGCCCGCATAAAGCTCAGGCTGCCTGACCGGCAGCCAGCGGCTGCCACCCTTGCCAAGCGCACCGCTGGCGACCGTCCATTCCTCGACCTTGCCGCCGTTCCTGTAGGTATAGACCGGCAGGTCGCGGTCGGCGATGCGCACCCGCGCCGAATAGACCTTGGGCGCGAAACGGGTTGCACGGGCATCCATGCCCACCTCATAGCCCGCCCCTGACCGCTTCCAGACGAAATTCACCCGGTTGAAATTGAGGTTTAGACCCGACACCGCCGGATTGTAGCCAAGCCATTCCGGCTGGCTCTGGTCAATCGCTTTCAGATAGGGCAGCGCGCCGCCCCAGACGAGGAAGCGCCCCGTGACCCCGGTGACGCCGGCCTTGCGCAATGCGGCGGCCAGATCGCCCAGATCGTCCGTTGTCAGGACCGGATCGCCACCCCCCGCCAGCACCAGATCGCCCTGCACCTTGCCGCCGGTCACCGGACCCGTCGCGATCAGCCGCGTGCCAAAACGATGCCCTGGGCCAAGCCGGTCCAGGGCGTAAAGCGACGTGATGATCTTGGCGGTCGAGGCCGGCGGCATCGGCAGGTCGCTGTCGGACGCTTCCAGCACCAGACCCGTCCGCGCGTCGGCCACGACAAAGCCGACACGACCGCCGAGCCCTGCCGCCCGGACCAGTTCCGCCGCCGAAGGGGCCGAGGCCGCGCCGACCCGCAAGGGTCGTGCAGGAGGACGGGGCGAAATCATCGGCGCCTCGGCCAGCACCGGTCCCGCGAGCCCGCCAAGAATGCCTGTCAGAACAAACCGCCGCGTCAGCCGCGTCATTGCCACCTTCCTCTCGCCCGAAATCTGGCCCAGGCCCGCGCCGGGGGCAAGTGGTTTCAGGCCCGCCAGTCACCGCGCGCCCGGATCGCGGTGGAAGAGGCGTTGACCATCGGCACATCGAGGAAGACCCAGACCGGCGGCAGCATGTGCGCCAGAAGCGGTGCCGCCCCCGATGGCAACCGAAAGCGCGCATATTCCTCCGCCGCGCGGGCGCCCCTTGCGGCCAGTCGCGCGCCGGGCCGGGCAAAGACGCCGACCGGCACATTATGCATGATCCATTCCCAATCCTGCCACAGATGGAACTGTGCCAGATTGTCCGCCCCCATAAGCCAGACGAACCGCACACCGGGATAAAGCGCCATGAGGCGCTGCAGGGTTTCGGCGGTGTAGCGCGTGCCGAGCCGCGCCTCGATGTCGCTGATCACCACACGCGGATGGCCCATCACCTTACGCCCCCGCGCGATCCTGTCCGCCATAGGCGCGGGCTGCCGTGCCTTCAGCGGGTTGCCCGGTGAGACCAGCCACCAGACCCGGTCCAGCCCGAACCGCTTCAACGCCTCGCGCGTGATATGCGCATGACCCTCATGCGCCGGATCGAATGATCCGCCGAGAAGACCGATCGTCATGCCGGGATAGGCTATGGGGAAACCTTGCACTTCACGCTCCTTGCCTGCCCGCCCTTTGTTTCCCCCGCCCTCGCCCCTGTCAACGCGGACTTGCATCCGACATTTACCTGACTAAAGTCAGACATCATGCTCGATCCCGCTGCCCGAATCCGCCGTTTCAATCGCGCCGTCACCCGGGAAATCGGCGCGCTGGACACCTCGTTCCTCGGGCGCGGCCGACCCTTGGGCGCGGCACGCCTCCTCTGCACGATCGGGCCTGACGGGGCCGAGGTCGCCACCCTGCGCGACACGCTCGGCCTCGACAGCGGACTGCTCAGCCGCCTCCTGCGGAGTCTCGAAGAGGAAGGGCTGATCGTGACCGAGCCCGGCAAGTCGGATCGCCGCCGAC
>JAUIDM010000199.1 GCA_030428915.1 Alphaproteobacteria bacterium
AGGTGGGCCAGGTTGAAAAACTCCAGCGCCTCGCGCGCCCGTGCCTCGGCCCCGGTCCGGTCGTGACGGTCATAGCCGACAATGGCGGCGAAGATATTCGGGCGGAATGGCATGTGGGTGCCCACAAGCGCGTTTTCCAGCACCGTCAGTTCCGCGAACAGCGTGGAATGCTGGAAGGTCCGCACCACACCCCGACGCGCCACCTCATGCATCTTGAGGCCAGAGATGACCTCGCCCCGCAGCCGCACGGCGCCCGCACTTGGTTTGTAAAAGCCCGAGATCGCGTTGAAGGTCGTGGTCTTGCCTGCCCCGTTCGGGCCAATCAGCCCGTGTATGGTGCCGTGATCGACCGTGAAACTCAGTGCGTCGACCGCGGTCAACCCACCGAACCGCATCGTCAGCGCGTCGATTTCCAGGAACTTGGTCATTCGGCGGCCCTTTCGACGGGGATAGCGGATTTGCGGCGCGGGATAAGTTTCTGCACGAGGCTTTCAAGCCCCTTCGGCAAGAAGAGGATGGAGAGGATCAAGATCAGCCCGTAGATCAGCGGCCGGGCCTGTTCGAAGCCCATTTCACGCAGAACGACCTCGTTCAGGATGGTCAACGTGACACAACCGAGGATCGGTCCGTAGAACGTGGCCGTACCGCCGACGATAGCCCAGGTCAGGACAAAGACCATCACCTCGACGTCGAAGCTGTTCGGATTGATGGTGCCAACATAGTGCGCCAGAAGCGCGCCACCGAGACCGGCGAACCCGCTGGCGATTGTGAAAGCAAGCGTCCGGTAGGCGCGCACGTTGACGCCCGCGGCCTGCGCCAGCTTGTCCTGCCAGTGCACCGCGTGGAATGTCAGACCCACCGGTGATTTCTCGATCCGCCAGAGCACCCAGAGGCAAAGGGCCACCACGATCGTGGCAAAGTAGAAATAGCTGATCGGTTCGAAGAAATCGAAATCGTAGATGCCGACGGAAAAGTCCGGCATCGGATCGATGCCCTTGATGCCCTTCGGTCCGCCGAATGGTTCGCGGAACCGTTTCCACAGAAGCCGGATGATCTCACCAGCTGCGAAACTGCCGATCAGGAAGTAAAAGCCTTTCATCCGGAAGAGCGGCACCGACAGGACCAGCGCGACCAAAGCCGCGATGACCCCGCCAAGAAGGATCGAAAACGGCACCGGTACGCCGAATGTTTTTGTCAGGAGCGCCGAGGCATAGGCCCCGACCCCCATGATCACCACATGCGCGAGCGACCATTCCCCGGTCAGCGTCAAGAGCCGGTAGGACGTGACGATCAGCACGTTGATTGCGAGATAGACAAGGATTTCCTGCTGCGAGAAGCTGAGCATGTGCGGCAGGAAGATAAGGGCCGCGAGAAGCGCCAGCCAGGACAAGAGCTTAGGCACGGTCGGCACTCCCCATGAGGCCCGTGGGACGCACGATCAGCACAATCAGCATCAGCGTCAGACCGACGATGTCGGCCAGAACTCCGTCCCAGAAGGTGGTAACGACCGTGTGGATGAACGCATAGGCAACTGAGGCGATGATGGCGCCTTCCAGCGACCCGACGCCCCCGACGATGATCACGATGAACGCCGTGATGATCACCGAATGCCCCATGAACGGGTTGACCGAGACGAGAGGGGCCGTCAGCGCCCCGGCGACCCCGGCCAGTCCCGCCCCGATGAACATCGCGATGCGCGCGGTCTGGTTTATCGAAATGCCCTGAAGCGCCGCCGCCTCGGGGTCCTGCGCCGAAGCGCGCAGCGCCCAGCCGAAGCGCGTACGCTTCAGGAAATACCAAAGGGCTGAAAGCAGCACCACGGCGGCGACGATGACATAGAGCCGGGCGACCGGCAGCCGGACCTTTTCGGAAAAGGCGATGACCTCCTGCGTCACCGGCGGGATATGCTCCATCCGCACACCGAACCCCATGACCGCAAGCGATTGCAGGATCATCAGGAACCCGATGGACGCCACAAGGCCGCCGAGCGGATTGTCACGCAGCGGCCTGAACAGGGCACGTTCCATCAGCAGGCCCAGGAGTCCGACAAAGGCAAGCCCGACCCCGACCGCGACCAGAAACGGCATATGAAGATCGGCATAAAGTGCGACGATGGCATAGGCGCCGGCCATGAACAGCTCGCCATGGGCGAAGTTCACAACCCCCATCACGCCGAAAATCAGGACCAGCCCGACGGCGACCAGCGAGATATAGCTGGCGGCATACAAGGCATTGAATCCAGTCTGTGCCAGAATCTCCAGCATCGATTTCTCCCTGTCGGATTTATGTGGCGGCACCGGTCATACCCCGGCGCCGCCTCGGGCACGAAGCCGATCAGCTGCGCTGATCCCACATCTGACCGTAGTCAGACATATGCTTGCGCAGCAGATCCCCGTGTTTTGCATACCAGTCAGGGATAGACCGGAACTCCTTGATCACGGCTTTGCCGTCCTCGATTGCAACCACCGGCCAGGCACCGACCAGCGCATTCGAGATGCCGAAAAGCTCTTCGCCCCACCAGTCGGCGTCGCCGAAGGCATGCTTGCCCTTGCCGCCTTCCTGCATCGCCGCCAGAACCGCCTCGGGTTCGGCCGAGCCGGCCTTTTCGGCGCCAGCCTTCCACAGATCCATGATCGAGGCATATTCCCAGCTGACCGCCCCCCATTCGCCGGGATGGCGCTTGTTGTATTCGGCGTAGAACCCGTTCGGATCTTCGAAATTGACATTGTCGGCGTTCATCGCCGGGTCGTCGAAATCCGGGAACTGGAAGATGAAACCTTCCATGAACTCCTTCGAGGTCTTCGCGATCATCTGGTCATAGAAGTCTGCGGTGCAGGAGATGATCTGGCCCTTGAAGCCCTGCTGGAACAGTTGCTCGGCAATCGGATGCACATAGTCCGAATAGCAGGTGTCAAGGCAGACGATCTGCGGATCATTCGCCAGAAGCCTGGTAACGACGGGCGCGAAGTCGGTCGTGGCGGGATCGAACAGGAGCGGTTCGTCCAGCATCTCGATGCCCGCAGCCTCGAATGCGGCAAGATAGGTCGCGACGGACGGCAGCCCAAGGGCATCGTCCTGTGCGCACATTACCGCAGTCTTCAGATCTGGCTTGTTCTCGGCCAGCCATTCGACGCCCGTGACGTTGTAGATCGGGTGAACCTCGGCCGGCGCGATAAGCGTTGTGGTATCTGGCGACAGATCCGACGGAAGGAGCGTGGAGAAAAGCATCCCGGTCTTTTCCGCCACCGGCTGCACACCGGGCCAGGTATCGCCGCCGAGCATCATGATGAAGCTGACCCCATCCTCGCGGATCAGCTTTGTCGCGCCCGTGCGTGCTTTGGCGGGGTCGTATTCATTGTCGTAGGCCACGAACTCGACATTAAAGCTTTCGTCGCCAAGTTTGATGCCGCCGGCGGCGTTGATCCGCTCGGCCCAGATCTGGCAACCGTCAAGTCCGGGTTTGCCCCAGGCAGCCACCGGTCCGGTCAGCGGGGCCAGAAAGCCGATCTTGATCGTACCCCCAGCGGCCGCGGCGGTACGGGGAAGCCCCGCCGCAATGGTTCCGAGAGCAGAGGTCTTCAGGAAAAAGCGCCGATTGAAACCGGAGCGATGAAACTTCGTGAGCATATGCGTCTCCCATGTTGAGACCCGGTCACGGGACATTGCCGCGTCGGGCCTTTTCTGTCCGGTGCGATCTGGGCCAATTTTCGACCTCTACTGAACCAATTCGCGCAAACTGGATCGGCCGCACAACCAAACGCTAGCAGGAAGGCTTTTTCCTGCCAAGAAATTCTGTTCTTCCGGAGTGAATTATTTTGAGAAAAACCACCTCACAACCGCGGTCCCACCAGCTAATTCATTAGAATCATTACGAGACTTGGCACCAAGACCCGAGCAACGGCCCTTTTCAGAAGTGCCAACCAATTAGGCAAGCAGAGTGCCAGTATAGCAAATTGGTTCCTTCGCGGCCCGAAGTTGTGGTATTCTGGCAAATCTGGTTAACTCCTCCAATCCAAACTCGGAATCCATCGTGAACACACGCATCGTCCCCGTGAAAGCCCCCGATAGTGCCGAAATGACCATCGGCGCTACGGTGCAGTCGGTCATCGACACGATCGTTGCACGGATCGAATCGGAGGAATACGAGGTCGATGAACGGCTGCCATCTGAGCGAACGCTGGCAGCAGAACTGGGCGTTGCCCGCAACACGGTGCGCGAGGCGCTCGACGTGCTGGAGACCCGGAAGATGATCCGCCGTCGCGCCGGCAGCGGCAGTTTCGTCACCTATCAGTCAGGCGCTCAAAGCAATTCGGCACCCTCGGCCCTCGCCTCAAATACCAGTCCGCTGAACCACCTTGTCGTGCGCGGCATCCTTGAGCCGGAAATGGTGCGTTTGGCGATCATCAACATGACGCCACGCCAGATCGAAGCGCTGGGCGAAACCCTTTCGCTGATGGAGCAGGTCCGCACGGATGCCGCAGCCTTCGCCCGGCAGGAGGAAGAGCTTTACCGGCAGATCGCACATGGAACCGGCAACCCGCTGCTGGCGGCCTGTTACGAACTCGCGATTGACGCCTGCCGGCAGAATTTCCGCGCCGCCCTGCTGCGCCGCCACCTGACGCCTAAGCGCATCGGTGACTATCAGCAACGCTATAACACGCTGTTCAATGCAATCGCGTCCCGCGATATCGAGGCGGCTGTGGAGTTCATCAAACTGCACCTGATCGAAGAGCAGAAGCTCTTGCTGCAGGAGGTCTGAGCTTAGAGGCTTCGCCGGGCCAGTCCGGTATTGATTGTCGCGCGGACCTGGCGCTGGTCCCACATCTGCCCCAATTCGATCATCTGCGCCTTCAGCGCCGTCCCGTGCCGCGCAAGCCAGTCGGGGATCGAGCCGAATTCGACGATCCGGGCCTTGCCGTCCCGGATCTCGACCACTGGCCAGTCGCCGACCAAGGCATTGTCGATGCCGAATATTTCCTGTCCCCACCAGTTTGCAGGGCCAAAGGCATGCATCACCGCGCCGGACTGTTTCATTGCGGCCAGAACCGAGATCGACGTCACGCTGCCCGCCCGCTCCACCGCTGACTGCCAGATATCCAGGATGGCCGCGTATTCCCAAGACACCGCGCTCCAACTGTCGGGGAAGCGGTGCTGGTATTCCAGGTAGAAGTCCTTCGGACGGTTGAAGAAGAATGCCTTCTCAGCCAGGGCCGGATCGTCGAAGTCGGGAAACTGAAAGACGAAGCCCTCCATGAACTCGCGCGAAGTGCGCGCGACCAGCCGGGGATAGGCGTCGAGCGTGCAGGACAGAAGCTGGCCCTGAAATCCCGCCTGATGGGCTGCCTCGGTGAGGGCATGAACCATGGGCGTATAGCTCGTACACCAACAGAGAATGTCAGGGCTTTCGGCCATCATGGCCGCGACCAGACCGTCCGCGTCGGCGTCCTGCGGGGCATAGCGGATTTCCTTTACCACTTTGATCCCGGCGGCTGCAAATGCCGCCCGGTAGGTCGCCAGCGAAGGAAGCCCAAGCGCATCGGTCTGGCTGCAAAGCGCAACACTGCGCAGATGCGGGTGGTTTCGTGCCAGCCAGCCCACACCGGTCACATTGTAGATCGGATGCACCTCGCTCGGTGCAATCAGATAGGGCGTGTCCGGAGACAGGTCCGAAGGCAGAAGCGTCGCCGTCAGGAGCTTGCGGTCCGTCAGATAGTCGATCACCGGCGACAGGGTATCGCCGCCGAGCGCCAGCAGCAGTTTCACGTCACTGTCCTGCACCAGTTTGCGGACGCCCTCCAGCGCCAGCTTTGCATCGTACTGGCAATCGAACGGCACCAGCCGGATGTTGTGCCGCTGCCCGTTCAAAAGCAGGCCGCCAGTCCTGTTGATGCTGTCCGCCCAGATCTGGCAGCCATTCAGGCCCGGAAGGCCCCAGGATTGGACTGGACCAGTTAGCGGCGCCATGAATCCAATATTGATCGTATCGGCGACTCCGGCCGTCAGCCGGGGCAGCGCGCCCTTCACCGCGAGTCTGTGTGCGAAGCTTCCAGATCCCATGTGCTGAAGAATACGTAGTTTTTTACCTTTGCGAAGCGAAATCGAAAAAAATATCACTGAGAGGCAGAAGATTTTATTGACAGGGGCGTAACCAGTTCGTCAGTCTGGTCCAAACCAAAAGCACCAATAGGTAGAAACTGGTTCATACCAGCAGGAGGTCAAAATGACGAAACGCGTGGCGATCATTGGCGCCGGCCCGTCCGGTCTGGCGCAGTTGCGGGCATTCCAGTCCGCAGCGAAGAATGGCGATGACATCCCGGAACTGGTCTGTTTCGAGAAGCAGGCGAACTGGGGCGGCCTCTGGAATTACACATGGCGCACGGGTGTCGATGAATACGGCGAGCCGGTCCATTGTTCGATGTACCGCTACCTCTGGTCGAACGGACCGAAAGAAGGACTGGAATTCGCCGACTATTCATTCGAGGAACATTTCGGCAAGCAGATCGCCTCCTACCCGCCCCGCGCCGTACTGTTCGACTACATCGAAGGCCGGGTGAAGAAGGCGGGCGTGCGCGACTGGATCCGGTTCTCGACCACCGTGCGCAATGTCACCTATGACGAGGCGACGGAGAAGTTCACCGTCACCGTCCACGATCTGGCCAATGATCACGTCTATTCCGAGGACTTCGACAATGTCATCGTCGCTTCGGGCCATTTCTCCACGCCGAACGTCCCTTATTATCCGGGCTTCGACACGTTCAACGGCCGCGTCCTGCATGCCCATGACTTCCGCGACGCGCGGGAATTCATCGACAAGGACATCCTGATCCTCGGCACCTCCTATTCGGCCGAGGATATCGGTTCGCAATGCTGGAAATACGGCTGCAAGTCGGTGACGGTCGCGCATCGCACCGCACCGATGGGCTTCAACTGGCCGTCCAACTGGAAAGAAGTGCCCGCCCTGGTGAAGGTCGAGGGCCGGACCGCCACGTTCAAGGACGGCACGACTGGCGATTTCGACGCGATCATCCTTTGCACCGGTTACAAGCACCACTTCCCCTTCCTGCCCGACGATCTCAGGCTGAAAACGGCGAACCGGCTGGCGACAGCGGATCTCTACAAGGGCGTTGTCTGGGTCCATAATCCCAAGCTCTTCTATCTCGGGATGCAGGACCAGTGGTTCACCTTCAACATGTTCGACGCGCAGGCCTGGTGGGTGCGCGACGTGATCATGGGGCGGATTGAAGTGCCTGCCGACAAGGCCACCCTTCTTGCCGACGTGGAACGGCGGGTGGCCGAGGAGGATGCCGGCGAGGATGCCCATGATGCGATCCACTATCAGGGCGACTATGTGAAGGAACTGATCGCCGAGACCGATTATCCGAGCTTCGATGTCGATGGCGCTTGCCAGGCCTTCTTCGACTGGAAGGACCACAAGAAGCAGGACATCATGGGCTTCCGCAACAACTGCTACAGATCGGTCATCACCGGTACGATGGCGCCCGTGCACCACACGCCGTGGAAGGATGCGCTGGACGATTCGATGGAGTCCTATCTGCAGAACGAAGTGGACTCGGCTGTCGCGAAGACGGCCTGAGCGGCCTCACCCTGCTTTACCGACCGTCTCTGGTTCCGTGGCCGCACAGATGCGGCCGCGGTCAAGGAAATCATGTCATGTCCGCGCGATCAAACCCTTCCCGTCGCAGTCTCACGCGTTTTGAGACGGCTGATTTCAGTCCGATGACGGCGTTTGGGGAGAGTGAGGGCGCGATATTGTGGCACAACGTGTCGTTTGATGCGGAGAGCGGGACGGGGAGTTACCTGATGGTCATGGCGCCCGGCGCCAGCAGTGTGCCGCACCGGCACCGGGGGGCGGAGGAGTTTTACGTGCTGGAAGGCGAACTCATTGATTTCGACGGCCAGGTCTACCGCGCGGGGGATTTCGTCCGCCTGGCGCCGGGGACGGCGCACAGTTCGCTGTCGCCCGGGGGCTGCAAGCTGCTGGTGACGCATTGGGGCCGGACCGAGCGGGTCGGGATCGGGGAACTGGAGCCGTTGTCGTGAACGATCAGTCTGTCATCGAGAGGCCCTATGAGCGGGCGGGCGTGGTCACGCCGGGCCTGCCGGTCCTGCCGCCGGGGGTGGA
>JAUIDM010000553.1 GCA_030428915.1 Alphaproteobacteria bacterium
GTTCGAGGCGCAGCCGAGAGGCAGCGAAGGCGTGTGCCTTAGGAATGGAAAGCGCGTTCACGCAACCTCATCGGCATAGAGCCGCAATTGGCTGACGATGGGCGTGTAGGACGCATCCTTCGTCGTGAGAAACGCCCGCGCCTCTACCGCGCGGGCCTCGATTTCGTGGTTGTCGAGACGGCCCCAGGGGCCCCAGTTCGGCGATACAGCGGGATCGTCATCGGTCTCGCGGATCTCGAAGAGCACATCGATTTCTGCGCCGGCCGATCCGTCAAAGTCGGCCCATGTGTCCATCAGCGCCGTGCGCGCATCAATCCGATCGTTGAGCGCCAATGCTGCGACGCCGATTTCCGAGCGGAGCCGCACGCGTTTCACGGCGCCAAGATCAAGCCCGGCGGCAAAGCCGTACTGCCCCTCCATCGTACTTGCCTGCGTCACACCATTTTCGGTCGCCGTGGCCAGCGTCAGCGTCGTACCTGTGACCTGAAGGCCGGATTTCGGACCAAAGAAGCCGGGGTCTGCCTGCAAAAAATCCAAGGTGGAGAAGGCAAGAACCTGCGCCCCCTTGGTCGAGACGCGGGTTTCAGGGCCGGCACGCCCGCCGCTGTCTTCGGCGCGCACGAGATAGGTACCAGGTTTGAGCGGCACGACAGCGATGGCCTCACCGCCAGAGACACGATCCATCGAATAGCTGTCGGCCCAAGTGGCCGTCGCTTCTTTCGAATGGCGGATCACGATGTTGCCGCCCACGCGGACATCCGGATCGACCGAGCGCGTCCATTTGAGGATCGCAAGCCCGCCTGCCGTTTGCAGCGTGACATTCTCGAGTTGCGCTGGAGGGGCTGTCAGGCCCAAGATTTCAGCTTGGGTCTCCTGCCAGGGCGAGGAGACGCCCAAGACCGAGATTGCCTTCACGCGGAAAGCCCAGTCTCCTGGGGCAATGTCGCGGATTTCGAGGCTGGTCCCATCCGTCCGGCCGTGATCGATCCAGCGCACATCGCCAGCTTGCTGCCCCTGCAACTGGTACTGCGCCACAAAGCCGGATGGGGCCGCCTCCCAGCTGATCTTCGCCAGAACCTTCAGACCGCCACCGTCCCGCGTGACATAGAGGTCTTCGGTGACCTGCGGCGCGCCGGGTGCCGGGATGTCATAAGCATTGGGCAGAGCCGTGCGCGGGGCGGCGGCATAAATCTGTTCTTCAGACGCGGACCAGTCATAAACTAGGGGCGAGGTCTCGCGCAAAACGAGTTCCGGCAAAAGCAGTGCGCCATCGCCCGAGGCCGTCAGATCGAGGCTCACCCCATGCACCTCAAAGGGCTTCGCCGCAAAGCCCCAGCGCGCGTAGGACAGTGTCACCACATCGCCCACCGTCGCGGCCCAGGCCGAGAGCTTGCCGGAAAGCCGCACCGTCATCTGCCGACGCGCGCGTTCAAGCTCGATCTTCGCAAGCCGCTGCGCCATGGCGGCCGAGATCGTGAAGGGCAGCGAGATATCGCGCCATTTCTGCTCGCCGCCATCCTCGGCCAGATAAACATCCGAGGCATAAGCCGGGAAGTCGTCGGGCTGCCAATCGTTCTCGGGGCTGACGAACTGCCCGCGCACGCCGTTGAAGTTTGACGACATTGTCACGCGCGTGGCCAATGTCAGCCCGCCCTGGCGGACATGGTCAGAGGTCAGCGCGACATCAGGCGCGCG
>JAUIDM010000200.1 GCA_030428915.1 Alphaproteobacteria bacterium
GACCCGGTGCTCGCCCCCTTGCACGCGTCAGCCGTCACATGGCGAAAGGAGCGGCTGAACACGCTTCTGAAAGAGGAAAACTATCGATCGCTCTACGGCAGGCTGCTCATGACACCGCCAAGCCGTGTTCTCACGGTGGAAGAACACCGATTCCTCGCAGCCCATGCAGCCGCAAGCGCCGCACATACGGTAGAGGAAACAGATGCGGAACACCCCCCTGATTGAGCAAATCGCGGGAAACAGTGAAGCGAAAAAAATCAAACGAAAACAGACATTCCGCTACGGCAATCTTGCCTGAAGGCCCGTCCATTGATCATATCGAATCATTGGTTGGGGGAATGCTTGCTCATGCAGGGCGACGGTACACATACTGGTGGGCCGCGATCCGGATCGCATACCGAATGGTTCGACAGGATCCGGCAAGTCGGCGAAACCGCGGGCTTTTTCAAACGGCTTGGCGCAGCGCATGCGGCCCTGTTTCACGATGCCGGCCCCACATTGCTGGTCACGTTCGAAACCGTTTCCGACATCCGCAACACGCAATCCGACGAACTTCCACTCGGCTATCATGTTGCCCGCGACCGGGGCTGGTCATATCTTTGCATCATAGCCGCTTACGACACCTGGTATCGCGATCCGACCGTGTACCAGCTCTTCGACCGGCTCGATGACGGAGATTTCTTCGGCCAGTTTGATCAGGTCGTTTTTTACGGCGCGGGCATGGCTGGCTATGCCGCGGCCGCCTTTTCAGTGACGGCGCCCGGCGCGACAGTTGTCGTGGCGCAGCCCCAGGCGACGCTCGACCCGCGCGTGGCGGGCTGGGATCCGCGTTTCTCCCACATGCGGCGCATTTCGTTCACCGACCGTTACGGATTTGCGCCCGACATGATCGAGGGCGCAAAGGCGGTCTATATCCTGTTCGATCCGGAACAGAACCTTGACTCAATGCATGCGGCCCTGTTCGTGCGGCCGCATGTCAAGCTTCTGCATTGCCGAAACCTTGGGCGCGATATTGCCGGGACACTTCTGGATATGCGTATTCTGCCCTCGGTCCTGTCTGCCGCCTGCACCAATACGTTTGATGAGCGGCTGTTCCGCATCTTCTACCGCGCGCGGCGCAACTATCGACCCTATCTGGAAAACCTGCTGGCCAGACTGATATCGGATGGGCGCCCCTATCTTGCCGCTCTGCTGAGCCGTAATGTCGCCGGCCGGCTTGGGGCCGCGGATTTCCGCAAGCGGGCATCGCAGCTTGAACAGGACCTGGCTGTCATCGGCATACGCCTTCCTCCTGCCAGCCCGAAGTGACCCCACGGGCATCAGCAACTATAGGCAACCGCATGCAACTGGTAGATTTCGGTCCCCGGTGACACCGGATCGAATACCACCGTGTTGGCCCCCGCTTGTTGCGCATCGGCCAGAATCCGGTTCCGGGCATATCGCACGCCTGGACTGGCCAGGATGCCATAGGTGCCGGGGGTGGATCGGATATCCGTGATGTAGCGGCATTGCGCAACCTCGGCGGCGGTTGCCTCGCGCATGCCCGAGACACCGGTAAAACCGGGATCGCGAATACACGCGGAAAGCGGCGCGACGATCGCAGCGGCAATGAGGATTTTCTTCATGGTTTTCGGGCCTGCTCGTTCCGGGCGCTTGGGTGCACCTCTCTTTGCGATCTTGCGCGGTTCTGCCGCGACACGCAAGGGATCGCCACCCGCGGCCCCACGATCGGCGGAAAGCCCCCGTTCAGCGTGGCACGACCGCGCGGCGGTAGAGGTGCCATGTCGCGTGACCAAGCACCGGCAGTACCACGGCCAGCCCAAGAAGAAGCGGGATCGACCCGAGCACAAGCAGCCCGGCCACGATCAGCCCCCAGATCGCGACGGTCACCGGGTTCTGCCGTGCGACGCGCGCCGAGGTGACAACGGCCACCGGCAGTCCCACAGCCCTGTCGATCAGAAGCGGGAAGGATACCACGCTGGTCGCAAGCACGAGGAGTGCAAAAAGCCCACCGAGGGGAATGCCGACAAGCATCATCGTCCAGCCCGGCCCGGTCGTCAGGACATCACCGAGAAAGGCGCTCGGCGAGCCGGGAATCTCAGGCCCCATCGTAGACATGAACACGGTATAGGCCGACAGCAGCCACAGGAAGAATACACAGAGATGGGCGATGGCAAGCGCAAAGATCGCGCCGAAGCGCGGCGATTGCAGAACGGCGAAGGCATCGGCCCATCCAGCGGACTTGCCCGCCTCGCGTTTGCGGCTCATCTCATAAAGGCCGACCGCCGCGGCAGGCCCCAGCAGCGCAAATCCGGAGATCAGCGGAAAGATCAGCGGTACCAGATTTTGGTGATACGCAGCCCAGACGAGGCAGGCCCCGATGATCGGATAAAGCAGGAAGGCCACGATCACATCCGTCCTGAGCGCCGAGAAATCGGCGTAACCAAGCCTGAGCGCCGCCCGGATGTCGGCGATCTTGATCGTCCTGACCCGGGGTGGCGCTGCATGGTCGCCGCCAAGTTCACGCGCAACCTCGCCGATGTCGTGTCCTGCGACACCCAACATTCGCGCGCCCCAGGACAGCGGATTACCGATCGTATTGGCCATGGCTTTCCCTCCGCATTGCCATCAGGCAGTACCGACCGGTCGCCAAAGCAGGCCAAGGGCACGCCCGGCAAACGGGGCGGCACCGATGGCACAAGCCTATCACGTTACGTCCGGAAAATCAGACACGATTGAGAGAGCGGATGCATTCTGTCGTTGGGGGGCTGTCTTCAGCCTTTGCGGCGCCGCCGGCAATCGCCGCCGAACTTTCGCCAATCGGACAGCTTGGCCGGTCCATTTTCTTCAATACCAATCTGACGGTGAACGGGAACCAGTCCTGTCCCGCCTGCCCCGATCCGGCGGCGGGTTTCTTCGGTCCTTTCGACGCGTTCAATGCGGCCAGCGCCGTGGTTGAGCCGTCGGTGCCCGGCATCTTCGCAAACCGCAAACCGGCCTCGTCGGCATATGCCTCGGCCCACCCGGTGCGCTTTGCCGATGTCAGGGGCGACGATCCTGTTACGGAGGTACCCGCCGCGCTCACCGACCAATGCGCCAATCCTGATGCAAAGATCGAGATCGCCTGTAAGGCGCTTGCTGCAAGTATCGACGACGCCTTTGACCGCATTGCAATCTCCATCGGCAAAATCGATACGAGCGAGGAGATGACCCCGTTCTCCTCTCGCTTCGACGCCTGGATCGCGGGGAACAGAACCCATAGTGAAGAAGAACTGTGCGGGTTCGAGCTGTTCGAGGCCGAAGACAAGGGCAATTGCGCCGCCCGCCATGTGCTGACACCCGCAGGCCGGGAGCAGCGTGCGGTCTTCACCGACCGGACTTTCGACAATAGCGGTGTGCCCCGCAACCGCGACAATCCGCAGGCGCGAACTATGCCGATCCCGGGCAGGCCGAGTTCCTCGTCAACGATCCCGTATACGCCGCCGGTGCGGATGACGTTATGGGCGCCCACGGGTGCCGACCCTGAGCAATCTCGACAAACAGCTGGCGCCGGAAGCTGACGCCATGGCGACCAACGGGTGGCCCGCACCGCCAATCGAGGTCAAGACGAACAAGCGCCTCAAGCTAAGCGCGCAACGGAACGCCGATCTGGCAGCCTTTCTGAAAACACTGGACTGCTCATAATGCCGGACCCGCTTGCGAAGATCCCGCATGCAACACATGCCGCGTTCGCTGTGGCGGCACCGGGCCTCCGTGCACCGCAATCAATGTCGTTGCATTCCCACGGGCGGCCTGGATACGCGCACGCATCGGTCAGCGCGATGGCCTTTGTCAACGCCATTCGCCGTCCACATCATCGTTGGCTCAACACCGCCGCCGCACCGCCGTCATCACATCACCGCCAACACCCGGGCGGGACCGCCGGTTCCGCCCTTGTGCTTGGGCGCGCCGACAAAGACGGTGGCGCCCTTGGCCGGAAGCTGGTCGAGACCGGCCAGATTCTCGATCCCGTAGCGGCCCGAGGGCAGCCATGAATAATGAACCGCGAAGTCGGCCGAGTTGCCGGGGTCGAGCGACAGGGTGTCGACCCCGATCGCCGCGACGCCCATCTCTGCCAGAAGATCGGTCGCCACCTTGGAAAAGCCGGGGAATGCGAAAGACCCGTCCGAGGTGTTGCGATAGGCCTCCTCGCCCACCTTCGCCGCCCAGCCCGAATGCATCGCCACGCAAGCGCCTTCCGGGATCTCTCCATTGGCGTTGATCCAGGCCTCGATGTCCTCGGCCATGACCATCGCATTGGCCTCTTCCGCAGCCTTGGCAGCGATATCGACCACGCAAAGCGGGCAGACCAGGCTTTCCGGCGGCAATTGATCGACGGACGTCCCGTCGACCGAGAAATGCAGGGGCGCGTCGATATGCGTGCCGGTATGTTCGTTGATGTTGAGCTTGTAGAGCTGATAGCCGCTTTCCTCGAACTTCACGGCAGGATCGTAGAGGATGCCGGGCGCGCCATCGAACGTGGGGAAATCGCCGTCATAGCCATGGGTCAGGTCCATGACCTTGCCCGAAGATTGCGCAAGGGCCGCCCGCGCGGACAACAGCCCTGTCGTCGCGACCGTCACCCCGGTGAGCGCAGCCCCGCGAAACAGGTCGCGGCGCGACAGCATCTTTTCCCTGATACCGTCGATGATACAGGCATTGCACATGGCTCATCCTCCTTGATGTCAGCGCCCCGGTCCCGGAGCATGGGCCAAGGCTAGGCCCGCCCCTGCCCTCAGAGCAAGAAAGTTCGCGGCAGCACGCCCGAGACAGTGGAAACCGGCTGCGCGACGGTGTAGGGGCTGGCCCATGACCCAGATCACCCTCCGCCGCCCCGACGACATGCACCTGCACCTGCGCGACGGCGCGATGCTGGAAGCCGTTCTGCCCGAAACCGCGCGCCACTTCGCCCGGGCAATCATCATGCCGAACCTCGTGCCGCCGGTGGTCACGGCCCGCGACGCCGCTGCCTACCGTGACCGCATCCTGGCGGCCCTGCCCGATGGCATGGCGTTCGATCCGCTGATGACGCTCTACCTGACCGAGGCGACGGACCCTGCCGATGTCGCCGCCGCCCATGCCAGCGGTCTGGTCAAGGCGGTGAAACTCTATCCCGCCGGTGCCACGACCAATTCGCAATCCGGCGTGCGCGATTTCGACAAGGTGCGTGGCGTGCTCGAAAAGATGGCCGAGATCGGCCTGCCCCTCTGCGTCCATGGTGAGGTCACCGACAGCGATATCGACATCTTCGACCGCGAGGCGGTGTTCATCGACCGCGTGCTCGACCCGATCCGGCGGGCGACACCTGGCCTGCGGGTGGTGATGGAGCATGTCACGACCAAGGATGGCATCGACTATATAGGCGAGACCGAAAAGAACCTGGCGGGCACAATCACCACCCATCACCTGATCATCAACCGCAACCATATCCTCGCGGGCGGGATCAGACCGCATTACTACTGCCTGCCCGTCGCCAAGCGCGAACTGCACCGGCTGGCCTTGCGGGAAGCGGCGACAAGCGGCGACAAACGCTACTTCCTCGGCACCGACTCCGCTCCCCATCCCGATCACCTGAAGGAACATGCCTGCGGCTGTGCCGGCTGCTTCACCGCGACCAATACGATGGCGCTCCTCGCCCATGTCTTTGGGGAAGAAGGCGCGCTCGACCGGCTGGAGGGCTTCACCTCCAATCACGGCGCGGCCTTTTACGGCCTGCCCGCAAACGAAGACCGCATCACGCTGGAAAAGACCACCACCCCGGCGCGCTTCCCGGCGAAGATCGACACCGGCGCAGGCACGATTACCGTCTTCGATCCGGGTTTCCCGGTCCATTGGCAAGTCAGAGATTGACCATTCATCTTGCCCGAAATACCTCCGCCGGAGGCGCCTGACCCCACCGCGGGACACTCCGCGAGAGGTATTTTTCGCACGATGAAAGCACGAAAGGACATCAGATGATCCCAAGCTCATTCCCGCCGAAAGAGGAAATCGCCCGCCTGACGGCGCGGATGCTGCTGGAGATCAGGGCGGTGCATTTCAACGCTGCCGAACCCTTCACGCTGGCTTCCGGCCTGCCCTCGCCCACCTATATCGACTGCCGCAAGCTCATTTCCTACCCCCGGATCCGGTCGACATTGATGGATTTCCTTGCCGTCACCGTAATGCGCGAGGCAGGCTTCGAGGCCTTCGACAACATCGCGGGCGGCGAGACGGCGGGCATCCCCTTTGCCGCCATGGTCGCCGAACGGCTGGCGCTGCCGATGACCTATGTGCGCAAGAAGCCCAAGGGCTATGGCCGCAACGCCCGGATCGAGGGCGCGATGAGCGAAGGCCAGCGTGTTCTGCTGGTAGAGGACCTGACCACCGATGGCGGTTCCAAGCTGAGTTTCGTCGATGCGATCCGCGATACGGGCGCCACCTGCGCCCATACCGCCGTCATCTTCTACTACGGCATCTTCCCCGAAACGGTGAAGACGCTTGGCGACCATGGCGTGGCGCTGCATCATCTGTGCACCTGGTGGGACGTTTTGGCCGAAGCGCGCGAATCGGAAATCTTCGATTCCTCGACGCTGGACGAGGTCGAAGCCTTCCTGACCAATCCCCGCCCTTGGCAGGAAGCGCGCAGGAAGGCCTGACGCTACGGCACCGGCCAAAGGCCGCCGCAACCTTCACGCGCGTTCGGCGCAGATGTTGACAGACCGGCGTCGGAAACCGCAGGATATGGTGGAGCAGCGCTTTTCCACAGGCCATCCACAGCAATATACAATTTGCACGGCCGCTTCCGATCGCGCATATCCCTTGCCCAGTAACGGGGGACGAAATGAACGACGTGGCGACGATCCGTGCGGTACAGCCGCAGCAGGAAAACGATACGCTTCCGCACAATATCGAGGCCGAGCAGCAGCTTCTCGGCGCGATCCTGACCAACAATGACATCTATGACCGGATCGCGAGCCTCGTGAAGGCCGAGCATTTCTTCGAGCCGGTCCATCAACGCATCTTCGAGATTGCAGTCGCGCGAATCCAGAAGAACGCGCTCGCCTCACCGGTGACGTTGAAGGGCTTTCTGGAGGAAGACGAGGGGCTGAAGGCGCTTGGCGGGCCAGCCTATCTGGCCCGGCTCGCCGGCGCCGCCATCTCCGCCTTTGCCGCGCGCGACTATGCGCAGATGATCTATGAACTCGCCGTCCGGCGCGAACTCATGCGGCTTGGTCAGGACATAACCGACCGCGCCAAGACAATCGAGGTCGACAACGATCCGAAGGACCAGATCACAGAGGCCGAGCAGCGGCTATATACGCTGGCCGAACAGGGCACCGTCGAAAAAGGCTTCGTCTCGTTCCTGAAGGCCACGACCGAAGCCGTTCAATCGGCGCTGGCCGCCTATCAGCGTGACGGCGGCCTTTCGGGCGTGTCGACGGGCCTGACCGATCTCGACAAGAAGCTCGGCGGGTTGCACCCCTCCGACCTTCTGATCCTTGCGGGGCGCCCGTCGATGGGCAAGACCTCGCTCGCCACGAACATCGCCTTCAACATCGCCAAGGCCTACAAGAAGGGCAAGAAGCCCGACGGTACCGAAGGCGCGGTGCAGGGCGGCGTCGTCGGTTTCTTCTCGCTGGAAATGTCGGCCGAACAACTGGCCGCGCGTATCCTCTCGGAAGCCTCGGAAGTGCCGTCGGAGCAGATCCGCCGGGGCGACATGACCGAGGCCGAGTTCCGCCGCTTCGTCGAAGCGGCGAAGGCGCTGGAGGCCTGCCCGCTTTACATCGACGACACGCCCGCTTTGCCGATCAGCCAGGTCACGGCGCGCTGCCGCCGCCTGAAGCGGACCCATGGGCTGGACGTTGTCATGGTCGACTACCTACAGCTTCTGCGCGGGACCGGAAAGGGCGACAACCGGGTACAGGAGATCGCCGAAATCTCCATGGGTCTTAAGGCTTTGGCGAAGGAACTTAGTGTCCCGGTCGTGGCCCTCTCGCAGCTTTCCCGTCAGGTTGAAAGCCGCGACGACAAGCGGCCGCAACTTTCGGACCTGCGCGAATCCGGCTCCATCGAGCAGGACGCCGACGTCGTGATGTTCGTCTAC